>NZ_JBMQUD010000042.1:0-24788 GCF_057359045.1 Adhaeribacter sp. | reverse complement strand
GGGGATGGCTTTTGGCGATACAAAGCTACCAAAATCCAAAGTGTCGAAACCAATTTGCAATAACGTATTCAGATAATCTATTTTTTGAGTCGTTGGAATAAAATGGGCCCAACCCTGCATGGCATCGCGCGGACATTCGATTATTTTTATCATACTGGCCAGGCTTGTTTTAAGATTATTTAGTAGTTTATTAGTTTAAAATAGATAACTAATTTAAGTAAACTGGTTTTATTTACGCTTTTACCTCTTTTAGTACTACCTTTGTTTTACCGAAACCTCATTAAACAAATATTTAAAGATTGAAATTAGCGGCTATAGATATAGGCTCTAACGCGGTTAGGTGCCAGATTTCGAATGTAATTAATTATAACGATAAAAATATTTTTAAACGGGTCGAATATATTCGTTACCCCATAAAATTTGGCGAAGATGTTTTTACCTCGGGGATTATATCGCCGGAAAAGGAAGAACGGTTTACTAAATTTTTGCACGCCCTTAAACTTTTAATGGAGGTACACGATGTAAGCCATTACATGATTTGTGCTACCTCGGCCATGCGCGAAGCCAAGAATGCCGCCGATATTATTAAGCGGGTGCAGAAAAAGTTAGGCATGCAAATAAATGTAATTGATGGCCAAACTGAAGCCGAGCTGATAAATAAAGTAATTTACAATTTACTCGACGATAAAAATTACCTGCATATAGACGTAGGCGGGGGTAGCACGGAATATAATATTTACGTGAACCACCAAAAAATTGCTTCCCGTTCTTTCGAAATGGGTTCTATCCGATTTCAGAAAGGCAGCAAGTACGACGAAATTTGGGTGGCGATGAAGGAATGGGTTAAAGAAAACGCCCGTAAAAACCATGTATCACGGGCCATTGGTACCGGCGGTAACATAAACAAAATTTACGATATGGCGGGTAAGATGGCGGGTAAACCCATTTTCCGGAAACAAATAGACGAAATTGTAGACCAACTTGAAGTTATGACCTTTGAAGAAAAACAAAGTATTATGCTCCTGAACCCCGACCGGGCGGATGTAATTGTACCGGCGGCAAAAATATATTTATCGGCCATGAAGTGGGCTCGCATAGAAAGCATGTTGGTACCGGCCGTAGGTTTAAAAGATGGTATTCTGCAGTCGTTGTACGAAAAGCATTACCGCGACAAACGGGTTTCCGAAATATCTACCCTCTCAGATTAAATATTTACCAGCAAAACTGGCTACAAATATTTAGCTTTCCATCAGAACTGATTAATCAGTATACAATCAAAAAAGCCTGTCTTTAAACAAGACAGGCTTTTTTGATCTTAAACTACCGTTATCAGAACAAGTTTATTTCCTCGTCCGGAGATACTTTCAGATTATAGAATTCGCGATGAATGTTAAAAGCTGGCGCTTCCGGCTCCCGTTTTTTAATATAAGCGCCGTCTTCCCGCATAATATAGGTATTCTGGTTATCTTGTAGGTTATACAGTAAAATTTTCATGGCCTGCTTTTTAATATAATCATCTACAATTAAAAACAAGGCTTCAATCCGGCGGTCGAAACTACGCACCATCATATCGGCGCTGCCGCCGTACACTTTGGGCTCGCCGTTGTTATGGAAATAAAATAAACGGGTATGCTCCAGAAACTCCCCTACTATAGAGGTAACCTGAATATTTTCGCTCAGGTCTTTCCGTTGCGGACGTAAACAGCAAATGCCCCTTATAATTAATTTAACGGGTACCCCGGCCTGCGAGGCAATGTAAAATGCATCAATAATTTCTTTGTCTTCCAAAGAATTCATTTTCATGATAATACCGCTGGGCAAACCTTGGCGGGCGTTTTCGGCTTCCGTATTAATTAACTCCAGTATTTGCTGGCGCATATCTTTGGGGGCCGTAATCAGGTACCGGTAGTCGTTGGGGAAAGAGTGGCCGGTAATTACGTTAAAAAACTCCGATACATCGTGGGCATACGTTTCGTCGGTGGTAAGCAAACTAATATCGGTGTATTGCCGGCTCGTAATTTCGTTGTAATTACCGCTGCCAATGTGTACGTAGCGGGTTACTTTTTCTTCTTCGCGCCGGATAATCATCATCATTTTGGTATGCGTTTTATACTTGTTAATACCATAAATAACAAAGCAACCGGCTTTTTCGAGCTTCTCTCCTTCTTTAATATTCCGTTCTTCGTCGAATCGGGCTTTTACTTCAAATAAAACCGAAACGTGCTTGCCATTCTCGGCAGCCTTAAGTAAGGCGGCAGTAACCCTCGATTGATCAGCCAAACGGTAAATGGTTTGTTTTATGGCCAGCACGTGCGGATCTTCGGCCGCCCGCTCGAGTAACTGCACCACAGGTTCAATGCTGTTAAACGGGTGGTGCAACAACACATCTCTGGTTTTTAAAACCTCAAACAAATCTTCGTGCTCTAAGTCGGGTAAACTAATGGGGTTTACCGGCGAAGGTTGTTTGGTGAGTTGGTTACGGAATTGAGTATGTTTAATTATTTGCCACAAGCCTTTTAAATCGAGCAAACTATTAATCTGGAAAATATTGGCATTATCGATATTCCAGCGTTCTTTTAAGCTTTTAACCAACAGCGGCGAAGCTTCTTTTAACATTTCTAACCGCACTACCCGGCCTTTTTTGCGGGTTTTTAGCTTTATTTTTATTTCGTTGATAAAGTCTGCATCAATGTCGTCGCTTTCTTCTAAAGTAAAATCGCCGTTGCGGGTTATCCGGAATAAATCAATCGATACGATTTCTACGTTACGGAAGAGCTTATCTAACTGCCACCGGATTATTTCTTCAATGGGAACAAACAATATTTTGTCTTTCCGCTGAATTTCAAAAAACCGCGCCAGGTTCTGCGGAATCTGAATAAAAGTTAAGCGGTTCTGCACTTTGGCATCGTCGGTGCTTTTGGTTATGACCCCAAATATCAATGCCTGGTTTACCAGCAACGGAAAGCCGTGGTAATTATCGTACACCATGGGCGTAAGCATGGGGTAAATAGTATTCATAAAATACTTACTGGCCTTTTTTTCTTCGGCCTCAGTTAAGTCGGTAATCTTACAAATACTAAAACCGTTTTTCTCGAACAGCGGCTTTAATTCTTTATCAAAAGTTTGGTAAATATCATCTACCAGCCGGTGCGAAAACTCCAGCAGTTTGCGCCGAAAAGGTATTTCGCGCAAACCCGAATAATCTACCCGCTCTTTTCCGTAATCGAGATAATTATATAAGCTACCCACCCGGATCATAAAAAACTCGTCGAGGTTAGAGGCGGTAATGGCTAAAAATTTCATGCTATCGAACAAGCCTCCGGAGGTATTCTTGGCCTGATCCAGTACCCGGTAATTAAACCTAATCCAACTCAAATCCCGACTGATGTATTTACTCTTTCTGATTTGATCTGAAATTTTATCCAACATAGTTTTAACCTCTTTTATTCCTATTTAAAGGCAACAAATAGTATGCCTTAGTATTTTCCGGGTGCTTGTTATTTGCTTTTAAAGATGCGAATTAACTTATAATCTTCGCAAACTTTATATTATTATATTAAAAAAAAGAGCTTACCGGGCAGGTAAGCTCTTGGGCAATTCTTATCGGGTTTAAACCATTATACGTCTACCTTGGCGTATTTGGCATTCCGTTCGATAAAGTCGCGCCGGGGAGCTACCTCATCTCCCATCAGCATCGAAAATAAATGGTCTGCTTCGGCCGCCGACTCAATAGTTACTTGTTTTAAACTGCGGGTCTCGGGGCGCATGGTGGTGGTCCAGAGTTGTTCGGGGTTCATCTCACCCAAACCTTTGTACCGCTGCACGCCTACCGAGTCTTCCTTACCGCCTTTGGCCAGTTCTTTAATGGCATCAGCCCGCTCCTGTTCGGTCCAGCAATAACGCTCTTCTTTGCCTTTTTTAACCAGGTATAAAGGTGGCAAAGCAATATAAATATAGCCGTTATCGATTAAGTCTTTCATGTACCGGAAAAAGAACGTTAAAATCAAAGTCCGGATGTGGCTACCGTCAATATCCGCATCAGTCATGATGATAATGCGGTGGTAACGTAGTTTTTCCATGTTCAGGGCTTTGTGGTCGTCGGGGGTACCAAAGCTCACACCCAAAGCCGTAATCATGTTTTTAATCTCGTCGTTCTCGTAAATGCGGTGTTCCTGGGCTTTTTCTACGTTTAATATTTTACCCCGTAGCGGCAATATGGCCTGGAATTTACGGTCGCGGCCTTGTTTGGCCGAACCACCCGCCGAGTCGCCCTCTACCAGGTAAATTTCGCATTGGGCCGGGTCCGATTCAGAGCAGTCGGCGAGTTTACCGGGTAAGCCAGTACCCGAAAGTACGCTTTTGCGTTGCACCATTTCGCGGGCTTTGCGTGCCGCCTGCCGGGCCTGCGCCGCCAGGATTACTTTCTGAATAATAATTCTGGCTTCGCGCGGATTTTCCTCTAAAAAATTGGCCAGCATTTCGCCTACAGCCATATCCACGGCGCCCATTACATCGGAGTTACCCAGTTTAGTTTTGGTCTGACCTTCAAACTGCGGTTCCTGCACTTTAACCGAAATTACAGCCGTTAAGCCTTCCCGGAAATCGTCGCCTTGTATTTCTACTTTGGCTTTTTCGAGTAAGCCGGAGCGCTCGGCGTAAGCTTTTAAGGTACGGGTTAGGGCCCGACGGAAGCCGGCAACGTGCGTACCACCTTCAATGGTATTAATGTTGTTTACGTAAGAGAAAATATTCTCGGCGTAAGTGGTATTGTATTGCAGGGCAATTTCTACCGGAATGCCGTTCTTCTCGTTTTCAACGTAAATGGCCTCCGGAATAAGGTTTTCACGGGTTTCTTCCAGATAAGCGACAAATTCGCGTAAGCCGCCTTCCGAAAAGAAAGAGTCTTTCATGTAGCTACCATCAGCCTTTTGCTCGCGCAAATCTACCAGGTTTATCCGGATGCCTTTGTTCAGGAAAGACAATTCGCGTAAACGGCCGGCAATGGTGTCGTATTTATATTCAGTAGTGGTAAAAATAGTGTCGTCGGGCTTAAATTGTACGGTTGTGCCGTGATCATCGGTTTCGCCAATTTCCCGTACGTCGTATTGCGGCACGCCAATTTTGTAGCCTTGCTCGTAAATTTTGCCGTTGCGTTTAACGGTTACTTTCAGGTCGGTAGAAAGGGCATTTACGCAGGATACGCCTACCCCGTGCAAACCACCCGAAACTTTGTAAGTATCTTTATCGAATTTACCGCCAGCGTGCAGTACGGTCATTACCACTTCTAAAGCCGAACGGCCTTCTTTCTGGTGATAATCAGTAGGAATACCCCGTCCGTTATCCGTAACGGTAATGGAGTTATCCGGATTGATAGCCACATCTATGGTATCGCAATGGCCGGCCAAAGCTTCATCGATTGAATTATCGACTACTTCCCAAACCAAATGGTGTAAACCCTTGATACCAATATCGCCTATATACATGGCAGGGCGCTTCCGCACTGCCTCTAAACCCTCTAAAACCTGTATGCTATCTGCTGAATAATTCGATGTTTTTTTCTCTTGTACCTCGTTCATGAAATGTTCTTATCTCAGGTTTATTTTAATTTGTAAAGATACGTATTTTTTCCCGGTTTTACCATTTATATGTTTAGATTTAGCGGCCTAAACAACTTAATTTTGAAATTTTTTGGGTTAAAAATTTCAAAATTTAAAATTTGGTATCCCGTACGCATTATTTTAAAACAACTAATTGATAATTAACGTTTTATATACTTAAATTAATTTTTACCCACCTTGCTGGCTTAAACAAAAAAAGCCACTAACTCTGAAGAGCAGCGGCTTAAAGGCTTAAAAAGTGAATGCATTTTATACCTAGTAGATTAAGTATTTAACACTAGTAATTTAGGATCAACCGGTATTAGCTTAAAATTGCTTTATTTTAAACTTCGTAAACGTTCGGCAGCCCATTCGGGCGTAATATCGCGCTGTGGGTTTCCGAGCATTTCGTAACCAACCATAAATTTTTTGACAGTGGCTGAGCGCAATAAAGGTGGATAAAAATGCATGTGAAAATGCCATTCTGCATGTTCCTCGCCATCAGTAGGACTTTGGTGCATACCCGCCGAATACGGAAACGAAACCCCAAATAATTTATCGTAAACCGAAGATAATCTTTTAATTATATCGGCAAAATCTTCTTTTTCGGTTTCTGTCATTTCCAGAATACTTTTGAAATGGCGCTTGCTGATAATAATGGTTTCAAAAGGCCAAACGGCCCAGAAAGGCACCAAAGCTACAAAAGCATTATTTTCTAAAACAATGCGTTGTTTTTCCTGCAACTCTAACTGTAGGTAATCGGCGAGTAAACTGCGTCCGTTTTGTTGGTAATAAGCTAATTGCTGGGCGGTTTCTTTTGCCGGTTCTACAGGTACCGATGCTTGGGCCCAGATTTGTCCGTGCGGATGCGGATTGCTGCTGCCCATAACCGAACCTTTGTTCTCGAATATTTGCACATAGTTAATAAAATCCAGAGCACCTAATTCTTTAAACTCCCGTTGCCAAACATCTACTACCCGCCGGATATCCGGCACCGACATGTCGGTTAAGGTTAAATCGTGGCGCGGCGAAAAACAAATAACTTTACAAATACCCCGCTCCGCTTCGGCTTGCAACAAACCACCCTGGGTGTAATTACCAGCCGGAACTTGGGCCTGCAAGGCGCCAAAATCATTTTCAAACACAAAGGTCTCGGTGTAGGCCGGGTTATGCGCTCCGTTAGCCCGCTCATTACCCGGACAAAGATAACAGCTGGGGTCATAAGCTGGACGGGCTTCTTTGGTTGTTTCTTCCTGCTGGCCTTGCCAGGGCCGTTTGGACCGGTGTGGTGATACCAGGATCCATTCGCCGGTTAAGGCATTGTAACGACGGTGCGGGTGTTCAGTTAAATCGAATGACTGCATAGTTTTCGGGGGACAAATATAGATTTACAAACAAAAAAGTATAGGTGACTTAAGTACACGTTTACTTTTGTACGGAAAATTTATAAATGGTGGTGTGGTTATAGGTTTGTTCAGGACGTAAAACAGTACTCGGAAAGGCGGGTTTATTCGGCGAATCGGGAAAATGCTGAGTTTCGAGGCAAAAGCCGCCGTATTTCTCAAAAGGGACGCCGTTCTTGCCGGTTAACCGGTTACTCAATCCGTTGCCGGTATACAATTGCACACCAGGCTGGGTGGTAAATACTTCCATAACCCGGCCACTGATTGGTTCCCATACACGGGCCGCTAAACCAACACGGCTGCCAGATTTATTTAAAACATAGTTATGGTCGTAGCCACCCGTGTCCAGGTTGGCTATACGGGCACCAATATTTTGCGGCTGCCGGAAATCTAAATCGGTACCGGCTACGGGCTTTATTTCGCCGGTCGGGATGAGTGTTTTATTTGCAACAGTATAGCCGTCGGCGTTTATTTGGAGTTGGTGGTTCAGGATGGTTTTGTCGGCTCCGGCAGCTAAGTTAAAGTAGCTGTGGTTGGTTATATTTACCTGGGTAGCTTTGGTTGTTTTGGCTTGGTAATCTATCCGGAGCTCATTGGTTGGGGTTAAGGTGTACGTAACTACGGTAGTTAAAGTACCGGGATATCCTTCTTCGCCATCGGGGCTGACATACGTTAATTGTAAGGCATTTGGTTGTGGTAAAATCTGCGCTTGCCAAACTACTTTATCAAAACCTTTTTTGCCACCGTGCAGGTGATTTGTGCCATTATTTTGCGCCAAGGTATATTCCTGGCCATCGAGGGTAAATTTGCCGTTGGCAATGCGGTTGGCGTACCTGCCCACCAAAGCTCCAAAAAAAGGATTACGCTCTTCATAAGTAGTCAGGTTATCAAACCCCAGCACCACATCGCCCACCTTTCCGTTTTTATCTGGTGTAAGAATAGAGGTTATAATGCCGCCGTAGTTTGTAATTTTTACCACTGTACCGGCTGCATTGCTCAAAGTAAATAAGCTAACTGCCGTTCCGGCTTTGGTGGCACCAAAATCTTCCCGTATTATTTCTTTACCAGTACTCTTTACGTTAGCCGAATTATTAGAATTATTTACCGGTTTAATATTTTGGCAACCAACCAGGCTAACCCAGATTAAAAAGCGAATCCAGTTATAGCGGCAGTTATTCAAGCTTTTCATGTTCAATAGCGCAAAAGGTAAAACCCTATTCCCGGGCTAAAATAAAGATAATTTTCGGCTTAATGGCACATACCCAAACAGCCCGGCTGATAAAGCTCCGCCAATTTTAATCAAGGTTAAAGGGTTAGCTATCATTACCCGTAATAAATTGATACAACCGCTCCGCTTTTATTAACCAGCGGTTAAAATTTAATTTTATTATCACTGCTCCCTAAAAATTATTTTACGGGTTGATATAAACAGATACCGCTTTTCTAATCCATTGGCAGCTACTTACCTTAACCCTCAAACCCCGGTTCTACGGCTTCTGCTCAAAACCAATAATCTGTTTTATGGTTAACTTAGCTGCCGGAGGCAATTTAGATTTTATTTATTAAGGCACGCATTTTGCGCGACAACTAACCAATACAAAATATCTTTTTAACGCTTATCGGGTTTTCTGTAGGCTAAACCATTATTTGAAATAGCGGTAAAAAGTTTATTTAAGTACAAGCTTATGCGAAGCGGGCCGAAAATATTAGCTTCCTAAACATTCCGCCTTAGTAACCGTTATATTAAAGTTTCCTAATTTAATTCCCCGAACTTATGAGTAACATATCAGAAGGAAAACAATTCTTAAACAGTGTCCACCAATATTATGATGAAGCAGCCCGGCACTCTAATCTGGACCCGGGTATATTAGAGCAAATAAAAATTTGCAACAGCGTTTACAAAGTTAATTTCCCGGTAGAGGTTAACGGCAAAGTTATTGTTTTTGAAGGCATTCGCGCCCAACACAGCCACCATAAACTACCTACTAAAGGTGGTATCCGGTACAGCATTCACGTCGACGAAGACGAAGTAGTAGCCCTGGCTACCCTTATGACCTTTAAATGCGCTTTGGTAGATGTGCCTTTTGGCGGCGCCAAAGGCGGGGTAAAAATTAATCCCCGCACCACACCCGAAGATGTACTAGAACGCGTTACCCGCCGTTATGCCAGCGAATTAATCAAAAAGAACCTGATTGGCCCTGGCGTAGATGTGCCCGCACCGGATTATGGTACCGGTAGCCGCGAAATGGCCTGGATTGCCGATACTTATCATACTTTTAAACACGGCGAAACAAATGCTTTAGGCTCTGTAACCGGTAAACCGGTAGGCCAGGGTGGTATCCGGGGCCGGACCGAAGCTACCGGTTTGGGCATTTATTTCGGTCTGCGCGAAGCTTTACAAGATACCGAATTGCTAAATAAGCTAAATATTAGCCCCGGCCTAAACGGTAAACGCATGATTGTGCAGGGTATTGGTAATGTAGGTTACCACGCTTCGCATTTCTGTCAGCAAGATGGCGTAATTATAACCGGTATTGCTGAACGCGAAGGCGGTATTTTTGCACCGGACGGATTAGATATTGAAGCCGTATTGGCCCACCGGAAAAATACCGGCTCTATTCTGGATTATCCGGGCGCTACCAACGTAGTTAACTCGCTCGACCTGCTCACCTATGAATGTGATATTTTATTGCCGGCTGCTCTCGAAAACCAAATCGATGTTAATAATGCGGCGGCTATTCAGGCTAAAATTATTGCCGAAGGTGCCAACGGACCGGTTACCCAGGAGGCCGAAAAAATATTGCTGCAGCGGGGTATTCTGATTATTCCGGATTTATATCTGAATGCCGGCGGGGTTACTGTTTCTTATTTTGAGTGGCTTAAAAACTTATCTAACGTACGTTTTGGCCGTATGGGCAAACGCGCCGAAGAAGCCAGCCTGCGCCGGATTGTGGATACCATTGAACTAACCACCGGCCAAACCATTGGGGCCAAAGAAAGGCAATTACTTATTCACGGGTCCGACGAAGTAGATCTGGTACGGTCAGGTTTGGAAGACACCATGATTCTGGCTTACCACGAAATCAGGGAAGTTATGCGGCAAAAAGCGGCCATTAACGATTTACGGACGGCTGCTTTCTACGATGCTACTCATAAAGTGTCAGTTAGCTACCAGTCGTTAGGTATTTTCCCTTGATGCAGCAATTATATATCATTCATTTATCATAAATAAACTTTTGCTATATCGGCCTGTTAAGTACCTGCCGGGTATTTAACAGGCCGCATTGTTTCTGGGCTTCGGCAAAAATTATTTTGTTCTGGTTTAGGACTTAAAAATATTCCGGGTTTTAATTACCCGGTAAAAGAACCTTACGTAAACAAGCCCTGCACAAATTTTAAATTATGGAAAAAAGAAAATTAGGAAATTCGGGTTTAGCGGTTGCACCTTTAGCCTTTGGCGGTAATGTTTTTGGCTGGACCATTGATGCAAATACATCCTTTAAAATATTAGATGCCTTTGTAGGGGCTGGCTTTAATTTAATTGATACCGCCGATGTGTATTCTAACTGGGTACCGGAAAACCAGGGCGGCGAATCAGAGAAAATAATTGGGAACTGGCTGCGTCGGCAAGGCGGCCGCGACAAAGTAATTATTGCCACCAAAGTGGGCGGCGAAATGAGTCCGGGCAATAAAGGTTTATCCCAAGCACACATCCGCAAATCAGTCGAAGAATCTTTGCAGCGCTTACAAACCGACTATATTGATTTATACCAATCGCACTACGACGACCCCAACACGCCCATTGAAGAAACCCTGGCAACTTACGCCGATTTAATAAAAGAGGGCAAGATAAGAGCCATTGGCGCTTCTAACTTTAAACCAGAACGGCTGCGGGAAGCATTACAAATCAGCCAGGAGCAAAACCTGCCCCGCTACGAAAGCCTGCAGCCCGAATATAATTTATACAACCGCAGCGATTACGAAACCGAACTCGAACCAATTTGCCAGGAATATAAATTAGGCGTAATTAATTATTTTGCTTTAGCCAGCGGCTTTTTAACCGGTAAATATCGCTCCGAAGCCGATTTAGCTAAAAGTAAACGTGGGGGCGGCAATAAAAAATATTTAAACGAAAGAGGCTTCCGGATTTTAGCTGCCCTGGATAATGTAGCCGCGCAATACCAAACCGATCCGGCCAGTATTGCTCTGGCCTGGTTAATTGCCCGGCCCAGCATTACGGCTCCTATTGCCAGCGCTACAGATCTTGCGCAATTAAATTCGCTTGTAAAAGCAGCGCAAATCCAGCTCGATAGTGCCGCGATAGAAACCCTGAACCAGGCCAGCAGCTAAAAAAAGCTTGTATCTTTATCTATATTCAGCCTAAATTACTGATTATCTGCACACAAATTATCCAGCAACTAAACAACCGTATTTATACGTATATAGCAAAAGTTTTTTAAGCCACCATTCTTACATCAAACCACAAATAAAACATACCCGCATGAGCGAGAAACTTTGCAACCTGGGTCTTTCGGAATCTGTCGAAGAAATTATCAGTCCGGAAGAAACCGGCAACCCTTTGCCGCGTTCGGTAATCCGATCAAATAATTATTTACTGCTGGATGGCGAGTGGCTGTTTTCTTACGATGCCAATGATGTTGGTTTGCGGGAATCGTGGCACCTGGGGCATCCCTATGATTATGCTGCCTCCTGGCCAGGCTCGGTAGAAGCCCATTTGTCCCAAGCCAAGGGTTCTGGCATTCAGGAGGGTGCCGCCTGGCAAGACAAAGTGATTGTTTGGTACGAAAGAGAATTTTCTTTGCCCGAAGCTGCAGAAGTAGATCCCAAAGCCATGTACCAGATTACTTTTGGCGCTTGCGGCTACGAAACACGGGTTTGGTTAAACGGGGTTTTATTAAAAACCATTGAAGGCGAAGAAGTACATTACGGCGAATACACATCTTTTTCTTACGAATTACACGAAGAAATATTGCAGCCGGTAAATCGCTTAACCGTCCGGATTGCCGATTCGATGGATGCCGAAATTCCGCGCGGAAAACAAGAATCGCACGTGTATAAGCGGGGCGGTATCTGGTACCAAACCCATACTGGCGCTGTAAGAAGTGTGTGGCTCGAAACTATTGAACGCAACCGGCTGCGGTCGCGGATTGGCGTTGTTAGTATTGTCGAAGATTTTTTGGTTCGCTTTAACCTTACTACCCGCATACACGATCCCGGCCAATATACGGTAAGGCTCATGGTTTACGATCAAAATCAGGAAATAACCGAACCGTTGGCCACATCGGATTTTGTTTTACGGCTGGAGCAAGGCCAGAAAAACCAGCGGGTAGTAATGGAAATACCGCAAGCCCGTTTGTGGTCGCCGGAAGCCCCTAACCTGTACCGTTTGGTAGCTCAGCTGATTGATGCCGATGGCTATGCTGCGGAAATAGAAGCTCATTTTGGTTTGCGTAAAGTAGAAGCCCGCGGCCGCTATATTTACCTGAATAACAAACAAATTTACCTCGACGGCATATTATACCAACCCGGTACTGCCACTTACGACGAAATGAAACGGCACATGCACGCCATGAAAGCTTTGGGTTGTAATTTGGTACGGGTTCATATTGCCGGCGTAGATCCGCGCATTTATAACCTGGCCGATGAAATTGGCTTGCTGTTATGGGTAGAAGTACCCAGCCCGCATAGTTCCACCAACCTTAGCCGCGAAAATCACCGGGCCGAACTACTCCGGATGCTGGCCTTAATTGAAACCAATCCTTCTATTATTATCTGGAGTTTATACAACGAAGATTGGGGCGCCGAAGATATTGCCAGCAATCCTGAAACGCGACAGTACATTACCGAAATGTACCATTACATGCAAATTCATCATCCGCAATTTTTAGTGGTCGATAACGATGGCTGGCACCACGTATCGCAGGAAGGCCGGCTAAAATCTGATTTGCTCACAGCGCACCTTTACACCCCCGACCTAAGCCGCTGGCAAGAATTGCTCGGTTGGCTCACCAACGGGCAAATGGAAGGCGTGGCGGCCCATCCGTTGGTAGTAGGCGATCCGTACTTTTACCGCGGTCAAGTACCCTTGCTGGTTAGCGAATGGGGCGGCTTTGGTTTTCCGGATTACGGCGGCCCCAAAGATTCAGAAGAACGGACCGAACGTATCCGGCAATTTAAAGAAGAGCTCCGCCGCCGGCCCATTGCCGGCGATGTATACACCCAAGCCACCAACATCGAAGACGAACGCAACGGCTTAATTGATAGCCATACCGGCGAACTCAGTGTGCCGGAAATGCTGTTAGCCTCTCGTTTAGAATCAGAACAGGAGAAGTCGTAAACTGGCTTACCATTTTACTTTAAAGACTGATATCTACGGACATCGCCAGGTGTTTTTACCATAACATTGAGCTAAGGTATATTTTAGAAGAATTAAAGGCTGTTCGCGCCAACTTATAGCTTTTAGGAACTTATAAGCGGAAGCTTTCAACTGCCCATAATCAACAGGCACAAGTTACGCCACGCTAAACTTACGCCAGCTGTAATAGCTTAGCCTGACGGCTATGGTGTTTTCACCAGAGCGTACTTAGATTGCAACTACTGGATTGGCTTTAATACTACCAATGTTGGCCAGAAATATTTTTGATGAAACGCTAAACAGGTTTAAAATGAATTTATAGAGGTATCACAGAAGGGCTAATATATCTTTTTCTATGCGGCGGGGCCGTAAAGTTTTAGCATCTAAGAGGCACCAGGTAGTTTTGGCTTCGGCTAAAGTTTTGTTTGTGTCGGCGTGGCACAGACTTACGTACCGGTCGAACTTAGCACCCTGGTGCTCCCCTACCCAAGTATACCCCATTATTTTATCGCCCAGGAAAGCCGGTTGGTAATAATCGATCTCGTGCCGGATTACCACCCAGGAGTACATTTCCTGCAAAGTAGCGGGTGCCGCGTGGTACCAATGAGCAGTGGCAACTTCCTGTACCCACCGCAGGTAAACCACATTATTTACATGCCCCAGTTCGTCTATATCGGCTGCCTGTACGGTAATTAAATGTTTAAATTTACCTGTATGCTGATTTTCCATCATCTATTAATTTTGCTTTCCGAACCAGAGCTTTATTAAGCCGTAAATCCCTAACCTGCTCAAGAAACTGCTCTTTGTACGCGTTAAAATAAATATTTAAACGTAAAATTTCTTAACCGACTAATTCTTCTCTCCTGATTACGGCACTTTTATGCGAGAATCAGTATACCAAAAAGTAATTTGAGACCGGCCCCTGGGCTGGTTAAACCGGCTTTATGGAAAACCTTTTCAGAACCCAAACTTACCACCTTAATGGCATACAACTGCAGGTAACCGAGGCAGGTGATGCACTGGCCCCGGTAATTCTCTTTTTACACGGTTTTCCTGAATTTTCTTTTGCCTGGCACCAGCAACTCCCTTTCTTTGCCCAGGCTGGTTACCGGGCCGTTGCCCCCGACCAGCGAGGGTATAATAACAGCAGCAAACCGGCCGGCGTGGGAGCCTACCGCCTAAAATATTTAGTAGCCGATATGGTTGCGCTAATAAAAGAATTAACCCCCGAAAAAATATTCTTGGTGGGCCACGACTGGGGTGCTGCCGTAGCCTGGAATTTAGCTGCTCAGTTTCCGGAATTGCTGCACCAACTAATTATATTAAATATGCCTCATCCGCGGGTTTTGTATTATAATTTACGGCATAATCTAAGGCAAATGCGCAAAAGTTGGTACGCCGGCGTTTTTCAAATTCCCTGGCTTCCCGAAAAGTTAAGCAGTGCTTTAGATTATAAGATCCTCGTAAACAGCCTGGTTAAAACTGCTCTGCCCGGTACTTTTACCGAAACAGATTTAAACCAATATAAATTGGCGTGGAGTCAACCCGGCGCTTTAACGGCTATGCTAAATTGGTACCGGGCTTACAATTACCTGGCACTACCCCAATTAAACAATATAACAGTACCTACATTGGTTATCTGGGGTAACCAGGATACCTTTTTAAGCGCAGAAATGGCAGCCCCAAGTATTAGCCACTGCGAAAAAGGCCATGTAATTTTTTTACCGGATGCCACCCATTGGCTGCACCACGAAGAACCCGAAAAAGTAAACAGACTAATTTTGGATTTTATCCGGCCCAAAACTTATCAGCAAAAGCGTGAAAAACAATAAACTTACCTGGGGCAAAGGATATAGGTACTGAAATTATATAGTCCCGTTATGTATGTTCCGGGCTACTACGCGAAAACAAGACATTTATATAAAAAAGAACTTCCAAGTTGTCAATCCGATGAACTATTATGGTCGTCGTAATCGCGCTTCGATAAGCCATCGGATTTAGAAATATTCTCGAAAAAGTTTTCGGAGCTTACTGTTAACACCATGTAAGAACAAGGACTGATTAACCCTGGAAATAACCTGAATAATCAAACCATGTCTTTCAGGTGAATGATAAACATTAGCTTTATATTCGTTAAAAGTAAAAACAAAAAAGAGCTGTTATAAACAACAGCTCTTTTTTGTTTAAAAATATTCAGAAAGCCAAATGCTCTAATACTTCTTATCGGCCGAAGAATTAATATTTTTCGTGCACTTCGGTCATAATGCGCACCATTTCGTTCCGGATATCGGCGGTAGAAACCCGGTAATTATTGTTCATAAAGCTGAATAGTAATAATTTACCGCTTTTGGTAATAATATAGCCGCTTTGGTTATGCACATGCGACAAAGAACCCGATTTACCAAATACAAAAGGCACTTCGGCTTTATAAATATTCCGGAAAGTACCCGGCTGGCCACCCGTAGCCAAAAGGGGCAATAAGCGTTCGCGCGGACGTTCCTGCAGCAGTTTTTGCAACAAAAAAATAATACTACGGGGCGTAAACATGTTCATGCTCGATAAACCCGAACCATCAATCCAAACGGGTTGATCGGGCAAATCGGACAGGTAATTTTTAACTGCGTACCGGATAGCCCGCTCTACCGAAAGGGTATCGGATAGCGTACCGGAACACAAGGCCATAAGCTGCTCGGCAAATAAATTATCGCTAACCTGTAACATGCGGCGGTAAACTGTATCAGCGGGCAAGCCATAGAAAGTTTTGGCATTTTTAGGTAAGCCCCTTTTTAGCCACTGAACTGGCTTTTTCAGGGTATCGGCCAATAATTTTACCGTAAGCTCGGGCGAAGGAATAAATGGTACCTCAGTAGAAAATACAGCCTGCGCATAACGCGGATAATAAGTTATGTCATTGCTCCGCCAGGCTCTTCTAAAAGCTTCTTTTTCGGTGTGCCGGGCCGTATCGGTTTTAATACCTTTTTTAAAATACCGGGGCGTTGTTGTATAAGTTTTTTTTCCGGGCACCCGCGCAAACTTAACTACGTTGCCGTGAATCGGGAAAACACTCCGTTCCGGCTGATAATAATAATTGTAATCGTCCCAACCCCAATTTATAGCAAAAGGGGTGCTGGCAAAAGGCGCTTCCAGGTAATATAATTTCTGGCGGGCGTTTTTAAGAAAATTATACGCCAAGCTGTTTTTTAAATCCATGTGCGCGAAAGTAGGATCGCCGGTTCCCCAAAAAAGCAAAGAGTCGCCGTTTATGCTATATTTTATGGCCGGTATAGAATCGCCGAGCATTTTAAGGCAGGCGTAAAAAGTAAATAATTTAGTGTTAGATGCCGGTACAAAATATTTTTCGGCGTTATGCTCAACCACCATTTGGTTCAACTGCGGGTCGTACAAAGCAAAACCTACAAACCGCTGGTGCAACACCTCCGATTCGGCAATTCGTTTTTTTATAACTTCGGGGCCGAAAGGCGGCTCGGCTGGCAAAGTATTGGTAGTTGTGGTATCAGTAGTAGAAACCTCTTTTGCCGGGCGACAAGCGATGAATCCCAGAAATATAATTAATATAAATGGCACCAGGCAGCAGCGATGTAGCTTAATCATGCGAAGTTGATAGGATAATTTTGATTTATCTTAATTTTAAATGTGGGGATTGTGCTTCTAAAATTAAGTAATCTTAGCTTTTGTATTCATTTATTTTATTTAATAATTAAAGATTAAAACCAGCACCAGTCATTTAAGTAGTTTTAATTTGTACCCAATGCGCTTGGTCACGTAAGTGCTGTTTACACGCTGAACCAATAGATATATGCAATATAACACGTTAGGCAATTCCGGAATAAAAGTTAGCCAGGTAGGTTTTGGTTGTATGTCGCTTCCCGAGCAGTCCCACACCAGTTCCCGGCTGTTATTACAAGCTTTTGAACAGGGCATAACTTTTTTTGATACTGCCGATTTATACCAGAAAGGGCAAAACGAAATAATGGTAGGCCAGGCACTGCAACCCATCCGCAGCCGTGTAATTATTGCGAGCAAAGTAGGTAACCAATGGCGCCCCGACGGGAGTGGCTGGGACTGGAACCCCAGAAAAGAGTATATTTTGCAAGCCATTGATAAAACGTTAGAACGCCTGCAAACCGATTACCTGGATTTATACCAACTACACGGCGGCACCCTGGAAGACCCGATTGACGAAATTATTGAAGCTTTTGAAAGGCTAAAAGAATTGGGTAAAATACGGGCTTACGGTATTTCTTCTATCCGGCCCAATGTTATTCGGGAATATATTAAGCGCTCTTACATTGCGAGCGTTATGATGCAGTATAGTTTGCTGGACCGGCGACCCGAAGAAATCAGCCTGGAGTTGTTGGCAGAAAACCAGGTAAGTGTACTGGTCCGCGGTACCTTGGCGCAAGGTTTATTGGCGGGGAAAGCCCCTAAAGAATATTTGGGTTATTCAGCAGAACAGGTTAAAACTATGGCGCAAAAAGTAGAATCATTGGCAAAGGAAAATACTTCGGCAGCAGCCGTAGCCAGCCGTTATGTATTGCAGCAACCCGTAGTTGCCGCTGCGGTAATGGGTATCCGGACAGAAGCCCAACTTCAGGAGGCTATTGTTGCAGGCAATACTCCCCCATTAACCGAAACAGATTGGCAAGAATTAAAAAGCACCTTACCGCCCAACCGTTACGATCAGCACCGTTAAAGTTTAAGCAAGCAGGCCAATAAATAATTACATTAGCTAAAACTTTAGCCGCCACGTTAGGCCGGAATATTTTTATTGTTCATAACCTGCAAAGCCGTTTCTACCATTTTAGCCGAGCCAATAATTAAAGGCACCCGCTGGTGTAAATCGGAAGGGATTATTTCTAAAATCCGGTTTTGCCCGTCGGTGGCCATACCGCCGGCTTGCTCTACAATAAAGGCTAAAGCGTTGCACTCGTACAGCAACCGCAGTTTACCCGAGGGGGTTTTGGCCGTAGCCGGGTACAAGTAAATGCCGCCCTTTAATAAATTCCGGTGAAAATCGCCGACCAAAGAACCAATATAGCGGGCCGTTAAAGCTTCTTTCCGGCAATAATCGAGGTAATGGCGCATGCTTTCGTTAAAAGACCAATAATTACCATCGTTGCAGGAATAAATAGAACCGTTTTCGGGCATGCGAATATTCTGGTGCGACAGGAAAAATTCGCCCAACGAAGGTTCGTAGGTAAATCCGTTTACACCCCAGCCGGTTGTATACACAAACATCATAGACGAGCCGTAAATAATATATCCGGCCGCTACCTGTTTGGTACCGGGCTGCAAGCAATCCAACAACCCGCCATCTTCCCCAATAATAGATTCGCGGCGATAAATAGAAAAGATAGTGCCAATCGAAACATTTACATCTATGTTCGAAGATCCATCCAGGGGGTCCATGGCCACTACGTATCGGCCTTTGCGGTTACCGGTCTGGATCATTTCATCGTCTTCTTCCGAGATAATGGTGCAAACTTCGCCGCCATTGCGCAACGCCCGGATAAACCGGATATTGGCAATAACATCTAGCTTTTGCTGATCTTCGCCCTGCACATTCTGGCTACCGTAAGCGCCCGCAATATTTATCAGACCGGCGTGGGTCACTTCGCGGTTTACAATTTTGGCCGCTAAAGCAATATCCCGCAATAATTGTGATAATTCTCCGGTGGCAAACGGAAAATCTTCTTGCTTACGCATAATAAAGCGGTCGAGGGTGGTACCCACCGGTAAAGCTAAATTAGAATCCATGGTTTTTTAATTTGGCATTAGGTGTATAAACCCGGTTTGAGTTTATAATATATTTTTAATTGGGCCTTTGGGCGGAAGGTAAGCAAGAAGACAAATATTATCTATGTGGTTTACTGCACCTTTACTGCCTGGCGGGCCAATAATTTCCAGAGGCCATTCTGCTTTTGCCACACCAACAAAACTGCTAATTTTACATTGCCGGTCACGCCACCGTCGTTGGTAGTAGCCGTTAATTTGTGCCGCACCACAGCCGTATTATTAACGACTCTAATTACCTGGTCAGTTAAATCAATTTTAGTAAAATCAGATTTACCACTGGCCAGCGCTTCTACAAAAGCATTTTTATCTTCTATCAATCCACTCGAGTGACCATAAGTTAATTCCGGCGCGGCAATCTTTTGCAATACATTTCTATCGCCGCTCAACATTCCACTTTTTAAGGTTTCAATAACCTGGGCTACTTCTTTTTCTTCTTTGGTTTGGGCAAACAAAGCCTTGGGCGCAATTAGCAGGCAAAACAAAACGGCGAGTAAAACTTTTTTGAACATGTAAGTTGAGTTTTATAAATTGATGGTTGAGTAAAACGATTAAAAGAAGTATCATAAAACAAATTTTCCAGGCGGAAAACTGCTCTACAAGCATAAACCAGGTTTTAAATATTAATTGCAATATTTAGCTTAATACCAACCAGCGATTTTAGAGTCAAATTTCTCAGAAAAAAAAACATAACTACTGATATAGAATGACTTCGCGGCTGTGGTTAGCATCAGGACCAGACTTATGCAAATAATATCTGGTCCGGCTACCATGTAGCCGGACCAGATATTAAATTTTATTTATAAATGCAGATTTAGTTAAATAAATAAAAGCCTGACTTTAAATTTCAACTGGTTTCATGCGCGGAATTAATAAATGCATGATAAACCAAGCCAGCAGGTAGGCTCCACCGCAAATCAAAAACATGATAAAGTAAGCGGTTTCGAGCTGGTTAATGCTTTCGTAATAAACAAACATGCGTTTTTGCACCAATGCCGATAACAATATACCACCCAAACCACCGGCCATACCGCCCATACCAGTAACCGAAGCCACTGCTCTTTTGGGAAACATATCTGAAACGGTAGTAAATATATTGGCGCTCCAGGCCTGGTGAGCCGCAGCGGCTAAACCAATAATGGTAACGGCCAGCCACATATTAATTTCGCCTAACTCCTGGGCAAACACAATAGGCAAAACCAAAAAGGCGTACAACAACATAGATGTTTTACGGGCTTTAAAAACCGGCCAGCCGTTTTTAATAAATTTAAAGGGCACCCAACCACCGCCAATGCTTCCCACACTTGAAATGGTATAAACCAAGGCCACCGGAAATGTAACGGCTAAACCCCGTACGCCATATTGCTTATCCAGAAAATCGGGTAACCAGAACAAGTAAAACCACCAGATAGGATCAGTTAAGAATTTACCTAAAACAAAAGCCCAGGTTTGCCGGAAACCTAACAGTTTAAACCAGGAAACTTTGGGTTCAGTAGTTATGGAAGCGGCCGCCATATCGTCTACATCGCTGTGAATATATTCAAATTCGGCTTTAGATAAGCGCGCCTGCCGGGCCGGCACTTCGTATAACCAAAACCAAAAAAACAGCCAGATAAAACCTAAAGCCCCGGTAAGAATAAAAGCCCATTTCCAACCCAAGGTTTCGGCAATTAAAGGCACCGTAAGGGGCGCAATAATAGCCCCAACGTTGGAGCCCGAATTAAATATACCGGTGGCCAAAGCTCTTTCTCTTTTGGGAAACCACTCGGCGGTGGCTTTGATGGCGGCCGGAAAGTTACCGGCTTCAGTAACCCCTAAAAATGCCCGGGCTACGCCAAAACCAAAAGTGCTGCTTACAAAAGCGTGCCCCACGGCCGCCACACTCCACAAAAAGGTAGATAAGGCATACCCAATTTTGGTACCCAGTTTATCAATGAGGCTCCCTACCCCCAGCATACCCAAGGCATACGCAAACTTAAAGGCAATTTCTATATCGGCGTAATCACCGGAAGTCCAGTTAAATTCTTCGGTAAGGTAAGGTTTGAGTAAAGAAATTACGGCCCTATCGAGGTAGTTAATGGTAGTAGCAAAAAATACCAACGAGCAAATGGTCCAGCGGTAGCGGCCAATGCGTTCGTTGGGCGATAATGGTGGCTGAGAAGTAGCTTGGGATGTGGTGGTTACGCGTTGCATGTGTAACTTTAAATAAATTTAAACTTTGTAAAGATGTACCGAAAGCAGCATTTTAAAGTAGCCGGAAAAATTTATAATGCTTTTTGCGGGCCTTAACTTTTGTTGGTTTTGTAAAGAATAACTGCTCCGGATATAATAACCCGGCTACAAAGTATTTATTATGGCTTAAACGTTTATTAAACCTAAATAACCGGATTTTAGAAAGATAGAAAAATTTAGGGAAAGATGTTGGATAAAAGCTTAAATATTTCGGGTTAAAGTAGAAATATATTACCGGAGAGAAAGAAACCCTCTCTCCGGTATAGGTATTAACCTTTTACAGTTTTAATTATTTCGGAAGCTTCTCTGGTAAGCGACTCTATTTTGGCATAGTCTTGCTGCTCCAGTAAAGGTTTGCTGATAAGTTTGCTGCCCATACCTACGGCACAAACTCCGGCTTTAAACCAACCAGCTATATTATCTTTGTCTAAATCTACTCCGCCGGTAGGCATAAATAATAAGTCGGGGAATAATTCTTTTATAGCCGATACAAAGCCGGTGCCTAAAATATTGCCGGGAAATAATTTTACCAGCTTAGCGCCTAATTGCTCGGCCCGGATTATTTCGGTGGGTGTCATACAACCCGGTACCCATAACATATCGTTTTTATCGGCTACAGCCGCAGCATCTTCTACCAGGCCCGGGCTAATAATATAATGCGCTCCGGCATCGATAAAGGCCTGCGCCGATGCGCCGTTTTTAATGGTACCCACGCCCAAATACATTCCTTCCAGTTCGGTATCACAAACCTGGCGCATTTTTTCAAAATTTCTTAAAGCTGCTTCGCCCCGGTTGGTATATTCTACAGTTCTTATGCCGGCGTTGTACAAAGCTCTTAATACTTTAATGCTTACTTCCGCATCTTTATAAAAAAATAAAGGCAAGAAGCCTTGTTCCGGAATTAATTGTAGAATGTGCGATTTTTTATCCATACGTTTTTAGTTTTAAATACTGCAATAATAGTAGTAATTAAGCACTTTATTATTACCCGTATAGGTAAAATTAACCAATAGCAGCACAAATATTTGGTGGCAAACAATATCAGAAAAGATAGGGATTAAATTTGCCTGAATAGTTGCTGACAATAAAACTATTAACCATATTTGTTCGCTTTAGGGAAATGAAAATTATTATATTCATATTTTTATTATTAAAACCACAATTTATTACTAAAACCTCATAATTTACCATGCCAAAGAAAGTAGTAACCTTAGGAGAAATAATGCTGCGCTTATCAACTCCTGATTTCAAAAGATTTGTACAGGCTGACACTTTTGATGTTACCTATGGTGGCGGCGAAGCAAACGTGGCCGCAGCTATTTGTAACTACGGCGAAAACGGCACATTTGTAACCAAGGTACCCGATAACCCGATTGGCCAGGCGGCCATTAACCACTTACGCCGCTACGGTGTAGATACCCAGTTTATTGCCCGGGGTGGCCAACGTTTAGGTATTTATTTCCTGGAAACCGGTGCTTCTATGCGGGCCTCGCAGGTAGTTTACGACCGCGCCGGTGCTTCTATTGCCGATGTTGATGTTAGTGAATTTGATTTTGACAAAATATTAGAAGGGGCCGATTGGTTCCACACTACCGGTATTACCCCAGCCCTGAGCGATAAAGCCGCCGCCCTGACCGAAGCTGCTTTAAAAGCCGCCAAAGCCAAAGGTATTACCACCAGCATCGACCTGAACTACCGCAAAAAACTGTGGAGCAAAGAAAAAGCCCGCGAAGTAATGACCCGTTTGTGCCAGTACGTAGATGTTTGTATTGGTAACGAAGAAGATGCTGAAACCACTTTGGGCTTTAAGAGCGAAGGTACCGATATTACCAAAGGTGAGTTAAACCTGGAAGGTTACAAAAGTGTATTTAAGCAAATGCAAGAAAAATTTGGTTTTAAATACATTGCTTCTACTTTACGCGAAAGCCACAGCGCCTCTGATAATGGCTGGAGTGCTTTGGTTTACGACGGCAACGAATTTTACCATACCAAACAATACGAAGTGCGCATTGTAGACCGCGTTGGTTCCGGCGACTCTTTTGCCAGCGGCTTTATTTACGGTTTGGTTACCGGCATGCCTATGAACCAGGCCGCTGAATTTGGTGTAGGTGCATCGGCACTGAAACACACCATCCCCGGCGACCTGAACCACGCTACCCGTAAAGAAGTAATCGACCTGATTGAAGGCGACGCTTCGGGCCGGGTACAACGGTAGGCTTTTAAATAATGAATTGAAAATCAGGTAATTTAGAGTATGTTTTAATTTTATTAAACGGTTAATAAAGAGAAATAAAGTTGTTTCTTTCTCTCATTAATCTCCGTCATTCTGAATGAATCTTATTAGTTACCTAATCAGAAGTTTCTTTGGGAATGACGGATTCCGACTGATTCTACTAAATTTAAACATACTCTTAGGGTGATCATTGTTTTTTTTGATTCAGCTTTAAATCTTCTAATAGTAAAAATTCATAAATGCAAAAATCCGTCTGGTCTTGTAGAGCAGACGGATTTTTGATTAATACAGAATAATATATAAGGGAATGTAGTTTTAACAAAAGGAATAATTCCAAAATAACTACCCCTCACCTACAGAATTATTTCACGACTTATCTAAACTCAAAATATAGAATATGGTACTCGACACTTTAGAAAATTCAGATAAATACGTGGGTCTGCACCCGCAATTTGCCCAAGCTTTTGCCTTTATTAAAAGCGTAGATTTAGATGCCATTGAAGTAGGCAAATACGAAATAAACGGCAAAGATGTACACGCAGCCGTAATGGTAAAAGATGGCGGTCCCGCCGAAACTGCCAAGTTCGAAGCGCACCGCAACTACATCGATATTCAGGTTTGCTGTACCAGTTCCGAAGAATTAGGCTGGAAACCCCTGAGCCAATGCACATCTCCCAAAGACGACTACAACCCTGAAAAAGACGTAACTTTTTACAACGACCAACCCGATACTTATTTTAAAATGCAAGCCGGTCAGTTTGCCATTTTTTACCCCGAAGATGTGCACGCGCCTTTGATTGGCGAGGGCCAGTTTAAGAAATTAGTGGTAAAAGTAAAATTGTAGCTAGCCGGCGGAGCTAATGAAATAGTATAAGTGCAACAATACAGAATATTCGCAAGTGGCGCTTTAGCTATTTTTTTCGCTTGTTAATTTTCTGCTCGCTATGTTATGCGTAGCGCGCTACGCATAACATAGCGAGCAGAAAATTATTGAGTATAAACTTTTAGATTTTTCCCTTTTTTACTTTCATCCTACTATCTTATTTTTACTTCTTCTTTTCCCTGATTCGGGCCACCGTTAACTTGTCTTGCCCGGTAGCATCACCCATTTCCTGTAGTTTGCCAAAGGCGGC
>NZ_JBMQUD010000041.1:0-12937 GCF_057359045.1 Adhaeribacter sp. | reverse complement strand
TAACCGTTTGCTTTGTGTGTACCCCAGCGGCCACTACAGATATTACAACAAACGTCATTTATTCCGGATGGCCGGCGAAGACAATATTTATACGGCCGGTACGCAAAAGTTAGTAGCTGAAGTAAAGGGCTGGCATATTTGCCCGTTGGTTTGCTACGATTTGCGCTTTCCGGTTTGGAGCCGGAACACCCAATTCGCCTACGATTTACTTTTGTACGTAGCCAATTGGCCGGCCAAACGCCGCCTGGCTTGGCAAAGCCTTTTACCAGCCCGTGCTATTGAAAATTTAGCGTACGTTGTGGGGGTAAACCGGGTGGGGCAAGATGGCAACGGCCACGAATATGCCGGCGATTCGGGCATTTACCACCCTACCGGCGCAACCATCTGGAGCCAGGCCCACGACGAAGCCATCCACACGGTTTTACTTTCTTACGAAAATTTGCAGCAGTATCGCCAAAGTTTTCCGGCCAACCTCGATGCCGATGATTTTACGTTAGCCCTGACGTAAGTACGACATTACCTGGTCGGGAATACTGGCGGAATTATTTATTTCCTGCAACTGTATATGCGGCCGGGCTTTTAATATTCCCCGTAAGCGGGTATGGGTTCCTTCCAGCAAACACAACATAGGTTTGTTTTCCCGGATAATGGTTTCTACCAAGCGAAAAGCACCACCCAATTCTACATCGGGAACCGCTACTTTAAAATAAATAATGGCTTGCGTTGCATCCTGCACCAACCGGCAGCCCTGGGCTATAAGCATTTCGTCGGAGTTGGCATCAAAATCAACCGTAACCAAAGCGGGCAACTTCTCTTTTAATAAAGCTATTATCGGTTGCTGAAAATCATAAAAAGTGGGCAAGCCCAAATTTACCTGAATAAAAGCCTGCATATTTTGTTTTACTTGATAACTAGTTTACGGCTGGTTTGGTGGCTAGCCAGGTTTGTTATCCGCACAATGTACATGCCCGGTTTTAACCCCAATACATTTATTTCGTGTTTTTTGGCTGGTTGCGTTCTTTCTGTTGTAACCCGCTGGCCAGCCAGGTTAAATACAGTATACGTAATCTCTTCGGGGCTTAACAGAATTGCCGTGTGGGTAGCCGGATTGGGGTACAGCACCAGTGCTACCGGATCTTTATCGGGCTCGTCGGGGTTTCCTAATACGCCGCGCGCTTGCTGCCCCAGGTAGTATAGGCCGCCTCCACGGCTTCCGACCATTATTTCGGGTACGCCGTCGCCATCCAGGTCGGCGGCCGCTAAGGCCAGGCCGCTACCCAGCCGGGCCGAGCCAAAGGTACTTGTTTGCGGGTTCCGGAACAGGTCAGACACCGGGGTAAAAGTGCTGGTTAAGTTCTGCCGGAAATTAGCGTAAATTCTTATTTCGCCTTTGTCGTCGGCCAACATTAGTTCGGGGTTATTGTCTTTGTTTAAATCCACGATTAGCGGATAAATATTCTGCCGGGTTATTTCGGTTTCGATGTTGCCAAAATTTTCATTTTCGAGGATAAACACCGGATTAGCGGCGCTGCCGGTATTGCGGTAAAACCGCAGTGCCCCGCTGGTAGCAGAAGCCAGTGCATTGGTAGCTAGTATTAAATCCTGATCGCCATCCTGGTCTACATCATAAAAAGCCGGCACATCGCCAATAAACCGGCCTACATTAATGGTCTGGATATTGGCAATATTAAAACTGAATGGCTGGTTGGGCGCCGCTGTATTTAAAATATACCGGATAGATCCGGTAGAACCAATAGTTACGGCCAGCACCAAATCCAAACGGCCATCGCTGTTTACATCGGCAAACTGGGGTTTTATGTCGCGGAAGCCTGCATTGGCCAAACCTAAATAATCAGTTGCTTCGCGCTCAAAAATGGCTTTGTCTGTAGTGCCCACATTCCGGAAAAACCAGATTCGGCCCTGGCGGGTACCCAGCAACAAATCCAGGTCGCCGTCGGCATCAACATCGGCCAACGCCGGAGCGGCTTGCTCACCTATATCGAGCATATCGGCCTGTAGAAAATCTTTTTGGGCTAAAGCAAATTCCGGCACGTTGGTGGTGCTGGTGTTGCGGTAAAACCACGCCGACTGACTAAAATTTACATTATCGCCGGTGTTGTTGCGCACAAATGGCGCTACAAGCAAATCTTTATTCCCATCAAAATCCAGGTCTTCGTGGTAAGCGGCCGGAAAATAATTTAAACTGGCCCGCACACTGTTTTCGGGAAAATTTAACTGCAACCCAGCCGACGTAAAAGTAGCCGTACTGAGGTTACCACTGTTGGTCATGCGGGCTAAATCGGGGCAGGCATCGCCACTTACTAAAATATCTTTATCGTTATCGCCATCCAGATCCAGGGCCAGTAAAGCCATGCCGTCGTTGTGCAAGGTACCCGTAGTGCCGGAGGTGCGGCAACTGCCGTTAAACACGTAGCCGTTGCATACATGCTCGCATTTGGTAACATTGCCCCACCGGTTGGTAGCTAGAGTAAATTTTAAATTATCAGCCGGCAGACTTTCTTCAACGCGCAGGTTGCGGTAATATTCAATGGTAGTACTACCAGAAAAATCAAAAGTTAAAATATCTAAGTCGCCGTCGTTATCTACATCTACAAAAGCCGGCAGGTTATCGCCGCTTACCTGTAAATTAATATTATTGTTAAACCTGATGTAATCGGTAGCCAAAGTAAAAGTTGGCAAGCCATTGGCGTCGGGAATATTTTTATAAACTTTTATACCCGCGCTGGTTTTGGTAAATAAATCTTTGTGGCCATCCTGGTTAAAATCGCGTAACAGCACCCAGTCAGATAAATTGGTCGGAAATAAAAGCTCGTATTCGGGGGCATATTGCCAGTGCCACACCCCATTGGTATTTTGCGCCAGGTAAGTAAATATTTTATTTAGGGTGCGGTCATAAATAAAAAGGTCTTCGGTGCCATCGTTGTTTAATTCTAGCTTAGAAAAAACCGGACTATTTATACCCCCTGCCCAAGGATTTTTTATCGTCTCAGAATCAATAACTATTTTTACATCGTTCCTGAAACGAAACTCGTACTGTTGCTGCCCGGCTACCCGCAAACCGCAGAGCCAGAAAATACTTATGTGTAAGGCAAGTAACCATGTTTTCATATCCGGAAATAAAAAATTCAGCTAATAAATAAATTTTAAATATGCTTACAACCACGGAGCAGCTTTACAAAATTTACCAGCAGTGCCGGCAAGTTAGTACCGACTCCCGCGCCGACCAGGAGCAATCTTTGTTTTTTGCTTTAAACGGCCCCAATTTTAAGGGTGCTGGTTTTGCCGAACAAGCCTTAACCAAAGGAGCACTTTATGCCGTAGTAGACGATCCCGCTTACGCCTCGGAGCGCTGCTTGGTAGTACCCGATACATTACAGGCTCTGCAGGACCTGGCCCGGCACCACCGCCAACAGCTTACCATACCGGTTATTGGTATTACGGGTAGCAACGGTAAAACTACTACCAAAGAACTTACTTACGCAGTTTTAAGTCAAAAATACCATACCCTGTACACCCGGGGCAACCTGAATAACCACATTGGGGTGCCGCTAACGGTACTGAGCATTCGGCCGGAGCACGAAATGGCCATTATCGAAATGGGCGCTAACCATATTAACGAGATTGCCGCTTTGTGTAGTATAGCGCTGCCCACCCACGGCCTGATTACCAATATTGGTAAAGCCCACCTCGAAGGCTTTGGCAGTTTTGAAGGCGTAGCCCGGGCTAAAAGTGAGCTGTACCTGCACCTGGACCAGCACAACGGTACCGTATTTGTAAACAGCCAGAACGAGCTCCTCATGCGCTTGGCCCGCCGGCTTAAAAACAAAATCATGTACCCCGCTTCCGGCGATTATTTCCAGGCTACTTTCCTCGAAGCCGCGCCGTATGTGGTGTACCAATCTGAGAATGGCGAGCGGGTAACAACGCAAATTATTGGGGAATATAATTTTGAAAATATTGCGGCTGCTTCTTGTGTAGGCAAATATTTTGAGGTGCCCCTGGCACAAATAAATGCGGGTATTACGGCTTATGCGCCGGCCAATAACCGTTCGCAGGTGGTTCAGAAGGGTAGTAATACCATTTTGCTGGATGCTTACAACGCTAACCCCTCTTCTATGGCTGCTGCTGTTAATAATTTTGCCAAAGCCCAAGCCTCCGCCAAAATGCTTATTCTGGGCGATATGTTTGAACTGGGCGCCGATAGCCCGGCAGAACACCAGAAATTAGGCGATTTGGTCTCTACGCTGGGTTTCGATAAAGCCGTGTTGTGCGGAGCAGAAATGAGCGTAGCCGCACAGCAGCATCCCGAATTAATTTACTTTGCCACCAAACCAGCATTACAAACCTGGCTGCAGCAAAACCCGGTACAAAACACCCATATTCTGATAAAGGGTTCGCGGGGCATGGGTCTGGAAACCTTGCTGGAAGTGCTGTAAACACCGAGAAGGCTAATAAATAAAAAGCCCTGGCCAGTTGGCAAGGGCTTTTTATTTATGCTTCTTTTTGTTCAATTGCAATTTCAGGGTCTGGTTCCGGATTGGCAGGCACTTGTACAGGCGGAATAGCTTTGGGGCGCTGGGGTTCCTCATTAATAGAGCGTTCCAGCTCGTTCCGGATGCCGTTGGTTGCATCTTTAAATTGGCGAATGCTGCTGCCAAAAGTGCGGGCTAGGCCCGGAATTTTATCTGCGCCAAACAAGACCAGTATAGCCAACAGAATTACCATAAGCTCTCCTCCTCCTATATCGCCTAGAAAAAGAAGAATTGCGTTTAAATGCATATTTTTTACCGTTTATATGTAAGATAACTACCCAATTTACATAAAAGTTTATTGGGTTAAAATCTTTTTAATGCTTTTTAGCAGTTCATGTTAAATGCCGGATTTATTTTCTTGAATTAAGTCCGATACAGTTTTAAAAATATATCCTTGTTGCTTTAAACCAGAAACAATTCCTTTGATAGACCGCATTGATTTTTTCTGATCATCAAACATTACGTGAAGCAGAATAATAGAGCCTGGTTTTGTATTTCCTAAAACATGTTGCACAATTTTTTCTGGGTCTTTCGCCACTTCGGAGTAAGACTCCGGCTCTACATCCCACATTATATTTTTCCGGTTATGCTTACTTAAATAATAAGGCAGGACAAATAACTTCTTTCCATAAGGCGGTCTGAAATGAATATCGCCCTGATAACCGGTTCTTTTAATTAACGAATCTGTTTTTTGGATTTCTTTTTGTACAAAGTCTATTGATTTAAAAATCATACGCTTATGTGAGTAGGAATGATTGCCTAATTCGTGACCTGATGCCACCAGTTTTGCACCTTCGTTCATGTGCTTTTCCAAGGCAGCGCCATTTACAAAAAAAGTAGCTTTAATATTTAATTCACTAAGAATAGATAAAATTTCGTCAGTTTTCTCCGAAGGTCCATCGTCAAACGTTAGTGCCACAGCTTTTTCATGCGTATTCACCCGAGGGATAACCTCACCAAAAAACTGAAACGTTTTAGATCTCGAAATACTATATAGCGCTCCCGCAATTAGCAGCGTAAGGAATAACAAAAGAATCTTTTTCATTTCATTGCTCTTATTATTCTTACACCTGGTTAACCAATTTATATAAATGTTTATCTGGCTAAAATCTTTTAACCTGCTTTACACAACCCAGTAAATCTATTCTAAAACGGCGAATCAAAATCGGCCAGCAGGGGCAACACCGTATCTTTTGCTGATACCAACGGGTCCTGAATACTCCAGTTAATATTTATGCTTGGGTCGTTCCAGATAATCCCGCCTTCGGCCGTCGGCTGGTAATAATCGGTGCATTTATACAAAAAAGTTGTATTGTCTTCGAGGGCTACAAAACCGTGCGCAAAGCCGGGCGGAATGTACAACATGTTGTTTTGGCTGGCATCTAGCCGGCAGGTTATATGCTGGCCGTAAGTAGGTGAGTTTTTCCGGATATCTACGGCTACATCTAAAACGCTGCCGGTAGTAACCCGTACCAGTTTGCCCTGCGCGTACGGCGGGCGCTGAAAATGCAAGCCCCGTAAAACGCCTTTTTGCGATAAAGACTGGTTATCCTGCACAAAGGTTACATCTATACCGGCTTCGGCAAATACTTTATAACTATAAGACTCAAAGAAATAGCCGCGGGCATCGCCAAACTTTTTAGGAATAATTTCAACAACGCCGGCAATAGTAAAGGTTTTAAACTCCATTAATTAAGATGAATAGTATGGCCTGATTTTTTTTGGGCTTAAAGCGGGTTCGTTTTTGGTTATGGCCCGTACGGCACTTAGGTATTTATCAATTACGTAACGCTCATCAAACTTATCCTCGGCTAACTTGCGGCTGGCTTTTCCCATGCGGGCCAGTTCTGCTTCGGGCAGGCGATACATTCTAATCATTTTTTCGGCTAAATCGGCGGCATTTCTTACTTCGCATAAATAACCATTCTGGCCATCTGTTACGGTTTCGCGGCAACCCGGTACATTGGTGGTAACAATGGGTTTGCCCATGGCAGCAGCTTCGAGCAGGGTTTTAGGGGTGCCTTCGCGGTAAGAGGGCAAAACCACGCAATCTGCCTTGGCAATATGGGCCGCTACATTTTCAGATATGCCTAAATATTCAATCGCGCCTTCGGCTACCCAGGGGTCAAATACGGTGCGTTTAATGCCAATATTACCCGATTCATCGATACCGCCCAAAAGCTGGCAACGCACTTCGGGGTACTGGGCCTTTATAATGCGGGCGGCTTCAACGTACTCTACTACGCCTTTTTCGTAAAGCACCCGGGCTACCATTAAAAACGTAAAATCTTTGTTGCGGGTAAAAACCGGGGCCGGCTTAAAGCGTTCGGTATCAATACCTGATCCCGGCAAAACATCGGTAATCTGCTCTTTAATCAGGTGGTGTTCTAAAAAAAGCTGCCGGTCTTCTTTATTCTGAAAAAACACTTTCTCCGGAAACCGGAAGGCCAGCTTGTATAATTTAAGGGCTACTTTTGAAACCATGTTCCGGACCAGGAAAACCGTTCCTAACCCCGATACATTGTTAATAGTAGGTATACCCGCCAGTTTTGCCGCCAGCGAACCATATATATTTGGTTTAATGGTATACTGCAGAATTACATCAGGTTTTACCTGCCGGTAAGTATCGTAAAAACGTTTAGTCAGTAATAAATCCTGCAACGGATTAGTACCTTTGTTCTCCATTTTTATAGGATAGTACCGGCAGCCTTCAGAAATTAGCTGCTGCGAATACTCGTCCTCCGGAGCAATGGCGACTACCTCATATCCTAACCTGAGAAAAGTACGTACCAATCCCATCCGGAAGTTATAAATATTCCAAGATTTATTTATGACAATTGCGATACGCATAATAGGAAATGGCCTACGGGCTGCAAATATAATATACTTATTTTAATTTTTTGGATTTCTATTTTAATAATATTACAAAATCCGAACTGAGTTACCAACTTTATAGAATGTTTCGGAAAAGGAATTTTACTTTTACTATGAGCATTTACGTATACTTTATCAGCCTGTTGCTTTTGCTTGCAGAGAAGGGCTTGATTATAAAATAAATAACCCAAAATATATTTACATGGCTAAAAAACTTCATGACACCGCCAAAGAAAAAGAAACGGCTGTTTTGGTAGCGGTACCCAATAAAACCCAGGCAGATGAGAAAACAAACGAATATTTAGAAGAACTGGCTTTCCTGACCGAAACCGTTGGTGCCGTAACGGTAAAAAGGTTTGTCCAGAAACTAGACCACCCCGATAGCCGCACATTTGTGGGCAAGGGCAAACTCGACGAAATAAAAGCCTTTGTTAAAGAATACGCGATTGATATGGTCATTTTTGATGACGACCTGAGCCCTTCCCAGGTTCGTAATTTAGAACGCGAACTAGAGGTAAAAATTGTAGACCGCAGTTTACTCATTCTTGATATTTTTGCCCAGCGGGCTAAAACCGCTCAATCGCGCACGCAGGTAGAAATGGCTCAGTATCAATATTTCCTACCCCGCTTAACCAACCTCTGGACCCACTTATCGCGGCAAAAAGGGGGTATTGGTATGCGGGGCCCCGGTGAAACCGAAATTGAAACTGACCGCCGGGTAGTACGGGATAAAATTGCTTTGCTGCGCGATAAATTAGAAAAGCTGGATAAACAAAACTACCAACAACGCAAAGCCCGTACTGAGCTGGTGCGGGTTGCTTTGGTAGGTTACACCAACGTGGGTAAATCTACACTCATGAACTTGCTTTCTAAATCTGATGTGTTTGCCGAAAACAAATTATTTGCCACAGTAGATGCCACCGTGCGCAAAGTGGTGCTGGATAACGTTCCGTTTCTGCTCTCCGATACGGTAGGGTTTATCCGGAAACTACCTACCCGCTTAATCGAAAGTTTTAAATCTACGCTCGACGAAATACGGGAGGCCGACTTACTGGTGCACGTGGTAGATATTTCGCACCCGTCGTTTGAGGAGCACATAGAAGTGGTAAACCAAACTTTAAAAGATATTGAATCCGGCGACAAACCTATTTTACTCGTTTTTAATAAAATAGACGAATACCGCACCCAGGAAGTAGATGAACTAAACGATATGGGCGAAGGCACTACTAAACCAACTTTAGAAGAACTCAAAGCCACGTATATGGCCAAGATACACGCCCCGGCTATATTTATATCGGCTAAAAATAATATGAATACCGATACTTTGCGCGAAGAGTTGGTGCGGCGCGTAGCAGCCATTCATTATGAACGCTACCCTAATAACGGCCCGCTGCCAACTGTTGAAAGTTACAATAGCAATCAGTAACGCAAAATCAGGGTTGCCGGGTAGTTTAAATGAACTGCTTATTTTATGGCTTATTTACAACTTAAGGGCGGTTAATTAAATTTAACTGCCCTTAATTGGGGTCGTTCTACAATAGCCTTTGCCGGTATATTTCACCTGCGTCTCAACGTATATACTTTTTGATTTTTAGGCAATTAACAAACAAATAACTGCTTTATAGAAACAAGAGCTGCAGCAGCGGGTTTAATCGGTATCTTTTTAATTAAAAAAGAGTAAAAGACGAATAATTTGCCTGATACCGACTAAATAAATTATGAAAACGCTATACTTAATGCGGCACGCCAAATCGAGCTGGGACTTTGAAGATTTAAGCGACCACGACCGGCCTTTGAACAACCGGGGCCGTAAAGATGCTCCTTTAATGGGCCGGGAACTCATGTCCAGAGAAGTTACCATAGATTTGCTGCTATCCAGCTCGGCTGTAAGAGCCCTTACCACCGCCACTTTAGTAGCCAAAGAACTCGAATACGATCCCGAAAAAATTGCGGTAGAAGAAGAAATTTACAAAGCCAATAAACACGAGCTCCTTTCGATAATTAAAAATATTCCGAACCAATTTGATAAAGTTTTATTGGTTGGCCACAATTACACCATAACCGAACTGGCTAATATGCTGTCGCCGGACCTGGTACCCACCATACCCACTGCCGGAGTAGTTTGCTTAACTTTTAATTGCGATACCTGGGCCGAGATTGAGCGCAAAAATGTGCAGTTCCAGTTCTATGATTTTCCCAAAAATCATAAATAACCAATTAGTGTTTGGGTGGCTAAATAAACCGACAAACTAATATTTAGTTAATTTATAAATAAATAATCTATACAATGGCGTAGGCGGCCAAACTGCTGCCCATGAAAAAGCCTTTGTTTTAAAGTACTGTTATGGAAAAAGATAAAAAAATATTTAACCGTGAACTAAGCTGGCTGGCCTTTAATTACCGGGTGCTGCAAGAGGCCAAAGATTCCAATGTGCCTTTGCTGGAGCGTATTAAGTTTATGGCTATATTTTCTTCTAACCTCGACGAGTATTTTAAAGTACGGGTGGCTACGCTTAAACGCCTGATTAAGCTTAAACGGAAAACCCTCCAAAAACTAAAAGAAGACCCGTCGCAGGAACTGGACCATATTCTGGAAGAGGTTACCCGGCAACAGCACGAACTCGGCGAAATATTCCGGAACCAGATTTTACCAGATTTGCGCCAGGAAAATATATTTCTTTTAAACGAGAAAGAGCTTAACCCCGAACAACAGGAGTTTGTGCGGCATTATTTTGCCGAAAACCTGCAGAGTTACCTTACCCCGGTATTTTTATCAGAAGGTGTGCCGCACTTTTTTCTGAAAGATCAGGTGGTGTACCTGGCCGTCCGGCTGGTGCAGCCGCGCCGGCCCCAAATGCCGCCCGAAGCTTACGTTTTAATGGAGGTGCCGGTAAAAAAACATGGGGGCCGGTTTGTTAAGCTGCCGTCGCAGGGAAACCAGAACTTTGTTATGTTCCTGGAAGATGTAATCCGGTTTTGCCTACCCCAGCTTTTCCCGGATTATGTAAACGCCGATGCGTATGCCATTAAAATTTCGCGCGATGCGGAGTTAGATATAGAAGAAGAAGTATCGGGTAACTTAATGGCCAAAATACAACGCAGCCTTAAAAAGCGCGAAACAGGTTATCCAGCCCGCTTGCTCTTCGACCCAGCCACGCCAGCGGGTTTGCTAGAAATGATACAGGTTAAAACCGGTATTACCGACGACGAATTAATTACCGGCAGTAAATACCACAACTTCCGCGATTTTTTCGGGTTTCCGGGTTTTAACCTGCCGCACTTGTCGTACGAGCCGCAACCTACCCTGCCGCACCCGCAATTACGCTTTCATAAGAGCATGCTCGAGGCCATTTACCACCAGGATTTTTTGCTGCATTACCCGTACTAGTCTTTTGAGTACGTAATCCGGTTTTTCGAAGAAGCGGCCATAGACCCCGCTGTCCGGACCATAAGCGCTACCCTGTACCGCGTAGCCGATAAATCTAAAGTAGCCAAAGCCCTAGTAAAAGCTGCTAACAACGGCAAACTGGTAACGGTGGTGGTAGAGCTTAAAGCCCGCTTCGACGAAGAATCGAATATTTACTGGGCCCGCAAATTACAAAAAGCCGGGGCTACGGTTATTTACGGCGTAGAAGGTTATAAAGTACACACCAAACTGGGCTTGGTAACCCGGCAGGAAGGCCGTAAAATTGTAAGTTATGCCTATTTAAGCTCGGGTAATTACAACGAAGTAACCTCTCATATTTATGCCGACCACGCCCTGTTTACCCGCGATGTGCGGCTAACTAAAGATGTAGAAAAAGTATTTCAATTCTTCTTTGATAGGCTGCCCAACAAACGCTTTAAACACTTACTGGTAGCACCGTTTAATATGCGCGAACGGTTTAACGACCTGATAAACGAAGAAATCCGGAACGTTAAAAAAGGTTTGCCCGCGTATATGATTTTAAAGATGAATGCCCTGCAGGACGAACGCATGATTCTTAAACTATACGAAGCCAGCAAAGCCGGCGTACGCATAGAATTATTGGTTAGGGGTATTTGCAGCCTGATACCGGGCATTCCGGGCCTGAGCGAAAATATTACCGTTCGTAGTATTATTGACCGGTACCTGGAGCACGCGCGGGTGTATATTTTCTGCAACAACAACCAGGAAAAGTTGTACGTGGCTTCGGCCGACTGGATGACCCGCAACTTAAACCGCCGGATTGAAGCAGCATTCCCGATTTACGACCCCAACCTGTTTCAGGAAGTAAGGCACATTATTCAGTTACAATTAAACGATAACGTAAAAGCCCGCAACACCCGCAATGTATATTTGCGCCGGAGCAACGAGCCCGAAACCCGTTCGCAGTACGAAACCTACTATTATTTACAGGCATTAAATCCGGCTTACGAAAAAACGCCCTCCGGCAACGAAGAGCCCCAATCAGAACAAACCGGGCAATAAATATAACTTTAAGGAGATAAAAATAAATTAACGTTTTAAGATATTTTTGCTAATTTTAGCCCTACTTATTTAAAATAAAAGATTTAACAGATTAAACTAGGAACAATTTAGCAAATGCCTTTACGTGAAGAGTTCGAACAAAACGGAAACTGGTTATTTAAGAGAAGAAGTTGGCTTCCCTTAATTTTATATTTTTTTGCGATTATTGTCATGTTCTTTTACGAGGATATTACATATCGCTACATTACCGATACCAGTTGGGGTATTACCTGCTTTATGGTTTCTATTCTGGGCTTGTTTGTGCGGGCCATTACAGTGGGCGCTACGCCCAAAGGTACTTCGGGTCGCAACACTGAAAAACAAATAGCCGAAACCTTAAACCAAACCGGTATTTACTCGGTGGTACGCCACCCTTTGTACCTGGGTAACTTTTTAATGTGGCTGGGCTTGTTTATGTTTTTGGGCTTGTGGTGGTTTGTAGTTATTTGCACCCTGGTGTACTGGATTTATTATGAGCGCATTATGTACGCCGAGGAAGAATTTTTGCGCCGGAGTTACAACAGCCGCTACGAAGAATGGGCTAGCCGTACGCCTGCTTTTTTACCCCGCCTAACCGGCTGGATACCCTCTACCCTCGACTTCTCTATCCGGAATGTACTTAAACGCGAATACAACGGCTTGTTTGCGACCGTGGTATCTTTTGTTTTAATTAATGCCTACAGCAATTTACTAACTGAAGAACGTTTAGAAGTAGATAAACTCTGGCAAATAATTTTTGTAATTGGCCTGGTATTATTTTTGGTTTTAAGGACCTTAAAAAAGAACACCAAAATATTAGATATTGCCGGCCGGTAATATTTAATCAAGGTATACACGAACCGTTTAGTTAATATTTAGCTATTCCTGTAAATAACACCTTCAGCTAAATACGGGTAGGGCCGCATTACCAAAAAATAATTAGAACCTACCAGCGTTTTGAAAATTTCATATAAGTCTGACTTTGCCATTTGTTTTCACCGGCAAAAAGTTAGATTGAAGCTAACAGATTGGCGGTGATAAC
>NZ_JBMQUD010000040.1:0-83306 GCF_057359045.1 Adhaeribacter sp. | reverse complement strand
GCCTGATTGGCAGCTTCCGCAAAAATTAATAATACTTCGGCGTAGCGGTAAATAGGTAAATCGTTGCCGGCATCGTTCTGACTAACGGCGGCGGGCTCTACGTACTTGCTGCTCACCAGCGTAGTAGCACCCAAACCAAAGTTTACCACATCCCACAACGACTTGCGAATATCTCTGCTATCCCAGGCTTTGTAAAACGGGTTATTCTGATCAGAATAATGGGCGTAAGCGCCGCCAAAATTGAAAAGCTTGGTGTTGGGGTGGTTTAAGATCCAGAGCATAAAATTACCCTGGCCTACCTGACGCGCATATTTAAAATAAAATATTTCTTCGGAAGTAGTGAGCAAATCGGGCCCAAAAAGCTTTAGCTGGAAATCTTCTTTTTTGGTTACCGGCACCAAAGAATATTTATTTGCTTTAATTACTTCGTTGGCTTTGTCCCGGGCTTCGGGGTAGCGCTTCAGGGTTAAATAAACATCGGCGAGCATTGTTTTGGCGGCTAATTTGGTTGGCCGGCCAACATGCTTGGGCTCGTCGGGCAAGTTCTTTTCGGCTTCTGTTAAATCGGCCAATATCAGCTCATAAACTTCCGGTGCGGTGCCTCTTTTTACGCCGATTTCGGTAAAGTTACTTTCGGTCCGGATGGGTACCCCCCCCCAGTTACGCACCAAATCAAAATAACTTAAGGCCCGCAAAAATTTGGCTTCCGCTACGTATTTGGCAATATCGGTAGCACTAATAGATTTACCATTGGGCGCATTACTAATAACCAGGTTGGCATTGCGGATGGCCTGGTAAAAAGAGTTCCAACGAGCAGTAGCCGCGTTCATGTTACCCGAATTTAAACCCGCAAAGTCGTTGTACTGGGCCCGACTGCCCCGGCCGTAGCCCCAATCCGTATGGGCATCCAGCACGGCAATTTGCTCGGCCCGTGAGGAGCGCAATGGGCTGTAAATGGCATTGGTGGCAGTTTCTACTTCCTCGGCAGTGTTGTAGAAATTCTCGACGGCTACGGTTTTTGGTGCTTCTTTTAGAACATCTTCGCAGGCTGGTAAGGTTAAAAGTAGGGAAAGGGTTAAAAGGCCATAAGTCCCTCTTTTTAAACTTCTTCCTGGTTTAACTGAAAATATATTTAGAATTTTCATTTCTTTTCGCTTTAAATAATATTTAACTTATTTAGCTATTAACCAAAGGCTTAAAATCCAATCCGGATGCCGGCGGTAACCACTTTGGAAATGGGGTAGCTGTAATAATCGATACCGGCCCCGCGGGAGTTAATTTCGGGGTCCCACCAGGAATATTTGGTCCAGGTAACTAAGTTTTGCCCGCTAATATTTACCTGGGCATTTTTAATCCAGCCCAGGCTTAACTTTTCGATGGGAAGGTTGTAGGCTAACTGAATATTCCGGAGGCGCAAATAAGAACCGTCTTCAATCCAACGGTCGGATGCGCGGGCAGAAGTGGTACGGCTAATAATCGGGTATTTGGCATTGGGATTTTCCGGGGTCCAGTGATTTTGAAACACTTCGCGGGGCATATTCAGGCCCTGGCCGTAATCGAGGGTGCTGGGAATGGCGCTTACATTAAAAATATCGTTGCCGTATGAGCCCTGGAAGAAGGCGGTTAACTCAAAATTCTGAAACGACATGTGGGAATTCAGGCCGTAAATAAATTTAGGATTGGGATTGCCGATGTAGGTTTTATCATCTGCGGAAATGGCGCCATCGTTGCTTAAATCTTTAAATTTAATCTGTCCTTTATCTGTATAGCCATCTTCCTGGTAGCCCCAAAACTGGCCAATGGGCCGTCCTTCGCGCAGAATGGTAAGATTATCGGACAAAACCAGCACGTTAATAGAGGTGCCTAAAATATCTTTTCCGTCGTTTAAGCTAACTACCTTGTTGCGGTTAAACGAAATATTCCCGAATAAATCCCAATTAAATTTTCCCTGAATCGCTTTTGCATCCAGCCCTAATTCCAAACCTTTGTTTTGTACTTCGCCCACGTTCCGGATGGTGGTGGTAAAGCCCAATGAGTTAGGTAAGCGCACGGTATTTAACAAATCGAGGGTATTTTTAATGTAATAGTCGGTGGTCAGGTACAAGCGGTTCTTCAGAATACCTACATCGAAACCAAAATTTATTTGCTCGGTGGTTTCCCATTTTAAATTACCGGGTAAAACCGTGCTGGGCGCAAAAGTGGTATACAGCGAATTGCCAAAAACAGTATTGCCGGATGATAACTGACTAAGGGTGGTGTAGGGGCTGATGGCCTGGCTGCCGGTTAATCCCCAACTGGCGCGTACCTTCAGGTCCGAGAAAATATTGCTGGACTTGAGGAATTCTTCTTCGGAAGCCCGCCAGGCGAGGGCCGCCGATGGGAAGCTGCCCCATTTCTTGCCTTCGCTGTACCTGGAAGAACCATCGGTGCGGAAACTTACGGTAAGTAAATATTTATTTTTAAAGGAATAATTAACCCGGCCTAAATACGATAATAAAACCGATTTGGCATAGCCGGAGTTCGGGATGCCGGGCGTGGCCGATGCCTCCAGGTTATAAGTTTCAAAAGCATCGCTCAGGAACCCGGTGCCGCTACCCGATAAAGAAGTGGTTAAAAAATCCTGGTAGGTAAAACCCGCCACCGCCGATAGCTGGTGATCTTCGTTCAGCGTTTTGAGGTAACTAATAGTGTTTTCATTTAATAAACTCGTAAACTGGCTGGTACTTACACTGGCCCGGCCTTCGGAGTTTAAAAATTTGCGCGTAGTGTAATTATCGGTACGGTCGTCGCGGTTTTCTATGCCCCCGGATATTTTAATTGTTAGTTCCGGAATGGGGTTAAACAACAACGAGGCATTGGTTAATATTACATTGGCTTTAATGGTATTAAATTGCTCGTTAATGTAGTTCAGCGGGTTTCTGATATCTACCGCCACAAAAGGATAATCCTGCGACAAGATAGAGTAAGAACCATCTTCGCGGTAAGGAGTAGAAATGGGCGCGGCCGAAATGGCGGCCCCAATCATGGAATTACCCCGCGAACCGCCTTCACTATCTTTTCTTTCGGTGGTTAAACGGCTGGAATTATTAGAGAAATTTATTTGAAATTTATTGCTGATTTTGTGATTGATCTTGGTGCTTAAGGCGTACCGGTTATAATCGCTGCCCTTAATAATGCCTTCCTGCCCTAAATAACTGCCGGTTATAGAAAACTGCGTTTTATCATTGCCACCGTTTACGCTTAAAGACGAAGAAGCCATGGGTGCTTTCTGGAATACCACATCCTGCCAATCGGTACCTTCGCTGAAATTATTTATTTGTTCTTGGGTAAAATAAGGCGCAATTTTATCGTTGGCAGCCTGCAGGTTATTCAGGATGGCATATTCTTGTCCGTTCATTAAATCCAGCTTCTTGCGTAAAGTCTGCGTGCTGTAAGTGGTTTCAAACTCTACGCGGGTCTGGCCGGCTTTGCCTTGTTTGGTCGTAATCAGAACCACCCCATTGACGCCCCTTGAGCCGTATATAGCCGTAGCCGAAGCATCTTTCAACACTTCTATACTTTCAATGTCGGCATTATTTAAATTGGTTGGGTTGCCCGAAAAAGGAAAGCCGTCTATCACATAAAGTGGTTCGTTGCCGCCCTGGATAGAATTAGTACCTCTGATGCGCACATTTAAGCCGGCGCCCGGCGCGCCCGTGGTTTGCAGCACCTGTACGCCGCTGGCCCTACCGGATATAGCTTGTAAAACATTATTGGTGGGGAAAGAACGGATTTCCTGGGCCTTTACCTGCGATAAGGAACCGGTTAAATCACTTTTCTTCATGACGCCGTAGCCTACCACCACCACTTCGTCCAGGGCTTTGGCATCGGGCGCTAACCGGACAGAAAGATTAGCCTGGCCGTTTACGGGTACTTCCTGCGAAGAAAAACCAATGAAAGAAAATATTAAAATACTGTTTCTCTCCGGCACTGATAAAGAAAAGGTGCCGTCGGAGTTAGTAGTTGCGCCAACCGTAGTACCCTTCACCAATACACTTACCCCGGGTAAGCCGGTGCCATTTTCGTCGGTTACTTTGCCGCTAACCGAGAAATCTGCAGCTATGGCCGTAGCATTCACTCCAGCGTTCGTATTTAGTTGGGTGTTGGTTTTACTTTGGGGTTTACCTTTTTCGGGCTGGCTAACGATTAAAAATAAATTATCATTAATTTTTTCAACCTTCAGGTTTAAAGGATTTAAAAGTTCGTTTAAAGTTTTTGCCAGATTCGATATTCGCCCGGCCGGCAGATGAATAACTTTATCGGCAATGAGGGCTTCTTCGTAGGCAAAATTTACTTTATACTGCGATTCTAGTGCCGAAAGAATTTTCTGTAGAGATTGGGCTGATTGGGCTCTCTTTTGCGGTTTGCTTACTTCGAGTTGCGAAAGTGCTAATTCCTGGCCATGAATTTCGGCTTGAGAAAAAAGTGCTATCATACAAACCCCTAAGGCAAGTTTGTAGTTTTTTTTCATAAAAATGGTGGATAAAGGGTTTTTAACAGTTTATATTAACTCAGCAAAGTCTGGAGCCAGGTAGCCAATACTTTAATAAATATTAGCTGCTTAAATATGTAGCCTATACCTAAAGAATCGCTGCTTTATGAAAGTATCGCTCAACCAGGTCGGATTACTTTAAATAATGTTGGGTTGAATATAAAGAGAGCGCAGGTAGATTTTTGTACCCTTCGTTTATGATAAATTTTTAATTATTTTTAATATTTATCCGAAATAGAGGGTACAAGCGTAATATGCCGTTATAAAACTGGATAGGAATTATTAATTCTTAATAAAGGTAAGGGTTTGGCCTTCTTGGCTTATTTGTAACTGAAAGGCTTTTTCCAGGGTTTGTAGCAGTACGGGTAAATTATTGTTGGGGAAAGTGCCGGTAAAAGTGCGGTTTAATAAATGGGTATCGGTTAAGTTAATTTTGGTGCCGTAAGTCTGTTCTATTTGCGCTATAATTTCGGCTAATGGCGTGTTTTTAAAAACCAGCTTTTGCGCACGCCACCCCGAAAAAGCTTCCGGATTTACCTTTAATTTAGTAATTTTTTCGTCGCTCTTAGCCAAAGCCACATAATCGCCGGGTAACATGGTTAGAGCCGTGGGTTTACGGATATTATTAACCATTAATTTAATTTTGCCGGAATTTAAAATTACCTGGGTTTTGGTTGCCCGATCGGCAACGTTAAATTGGGTGCCCAGCACCTGCACCTGCACTTTGTTGGCGTGTACCGTAAAGGTGGGCTGGCCTTTTAACGGTTTTTTCGTTACCGAAAAGAACGCTTCGCCTTTTAACCAAACTTCCCGTTGGCTTTTATTAGTCCAGTGTTTTTTAAAAGCAACCGACGAATTGGCATTTAAAATTACTTCCGAGCCATCGGGCAGGGTAAGGGGCAAAACCTGGCTATTGACAGAAGTATACGTAATTGTTTTATGCTGCTCCCGGTAATACAAAAAGCCAAAGGTTAGCATTAGTAAACCGGTTATGGCCGCCGCCATTAACCGCCAGCTAGCTCGTTTTTTGGGTGCCGCACCTGCATAAGAGGCGTTAGCAAGTGGAATTACCTTTGGTGCTATAATTTTATTTAATTGTTCCCAGGCTTTTTTAACTTCCTTCTCCGGCACCACGGGCACATTTTGAATATTCTTATGCAGGAGAATTTCCATGGCCGCCGAAACTGTTTTTTCTTTTTCCGGATATAACTCTATCCATAGTTCCCAAAAAGAATTTACTTCCGGATCGTCTTGCAACACCCACGCCTGAAAATACGGATCCTTCACAAAATCTTCGGTACTGAAATCTGAATAGGGCATTTCTATCCGGTTATAAATGCTAAAGTAACTTAAAAGAGAGGTATTTTTAATTTTGTACCCTGGTTTTTAGATTTAAATTATTGGCAGCAATAATTAATTACCAGGAAAGTAAATAAGAAATGGGGCTTTATTGAATTTTAAAAACGCAATGTAAAACTTTCTCTGAGTTTTTGTACCGCTTTATGTATCAGATTACGACTCGATTGGTAGCTGATATTTAAGGTTGAGGAGATTTGATCGTAATCCATTTCGCAGAAATATTTTAAATGCAAGGCTTCCTGCTGGCGCTCGGGCAGTTTCTTAATTTCTTCTTGGAGCCGGATTAATTGCCTTTGATTTTCTTGTTGCTCAATCAGTGATTTTTCGACAGAAGGTTCCTGGTCCCGTAAATTTAATTCGTCTATATCCGAAACGGACACCAAAAAAGAAGCTTTGCTAATTTTATTTAAAAGCAGTCGTTTAAACGATTTTACCAGGTATAATTTAGGAAATTTGGCTTCGCTTAAGTTTTGCCGGTGCAACCATAAATATTCGAAAATTTCCTGCAAAGTATCCTTCACCAGTTCTTCTTCAAGCTGCATTTGCTTGCCGGTACGGAATAAAAAAGCATAATGGCGGAAGAATAAAACCGTAAAAGCTTCCAGGTTATTGTTTCTAAAACTATCCCATAAAGCACTATCGTCCCACTCATTAAAAGCATTTTTTAAGTTCATGCCTAATAGATAAATTAATTAAAGGGAAACAGGTTTCTAAATATAAAAAAATAAAATATAAATCCAATTGTTTTAACTTCAACTTATTAACTGCAAGAGAATTGATAAGTAATTTTCTGGGAAGATTTCTGGCTTATCCTTAAAGCGTTACGAGTGGTATTTTTGTGGCCCGTTAATAAACTAAATTGCATTATAAAGCCAATGCAATTTAGTTTATCCGGCCTGACCCAGGAAATAAAATATAATAACTACAGCCAAAACCAGCAATAACCAGCTAACAGTAGTTTTAAACCCCGGTGCAGGTATTGCTTTCAGAATTTGAATACCCAAGGGTACAAGGGCCAAGCAAAGCCCCGCTGTAGAGATAACCGATACCCAGGAACTGCCTTTAAGTATACCCAGCATTAAGGCAGCCATAAGGCCCAGGCAAACAGCCCGAACTGCCCCTAAAGTACCGGAAAGATACGTGCCGATTGCGATTATTATCCATCCGGATAAAATGGCACCATTTAGGGTAGCTATAAGATTAAACGCACCATAAGAATCGGCCACCGCTTTGGTGGCCGTATCCAGATCTTGCACCCGAACCAACTGAAAGGAGAGGTGATCGATGCCGGCATGAAAAGTTCGGGCAAATAGTCCGAAGATTACCAAAGTTCCGCCCCATAAAGCTAGTTGGCGCCTTTTCTTTCCTACTTCTGTGGCCAGGGTTATGATGGCTGGCCACAAAAGTATATTTCCGGCGGCAAAAAAGTTATAAGCTGTAACCAACAATACCGGGTGCTCCTGAAAAGCAGCTAGTTGATCCGGAAAGAAAAAGTTAAACCGGATGCGGAGTAGCACGCCGGTAAGCAGTGCAATAGGGGCCAGAATTAAAGAAAAGCCTCCAACCCAAGGTCCGGGAAACCAAAATTCCCGGTTAATTTCATCATCGGAATCAGCAGTGTGCATTTCGTTAATTATTTCTTTACGTATTAAAGTTCTGCTAAAGAAGCCAATGCATTTGTGATGATCAGGGGTAAGTAGCGATTAAGGCCCTTCTTAAAAGGAGTTTAGTCATTTAAGCCTTGTCCGTTAAGTATTTGCGGCAAGCATTTTTTTATTCTTTGCTCGCGGGTTTGGCTTTGTTTGGCTTGTGAAAAGTAAAGAAGGTAACCTCTCTGGCGGCCTGGCGTTAATTCTGCAAAAGCCGTTTTAAGAGCAGGCATATTATCTAGTTTATCTTTAAATTCTTCCGGCATTACAAATTCTGTGCTTTTCTTAAAACTTACTTTTAAACCGGCTTTTTCTATTGCTATGGCTTCATGAATATAAGCTTTCAGAACTGGTTCTAAGTCAATTATTTCTTCAACATGCTTAAACCTGATTTGCCGGGCGGCCTGCACATTCCGGGTTTGTTGAATCAGAAGGTCATGTCCATCCTTCAGTAAGGCTCCTTGGTGGAATAGAAGGGCACAGTAATCTTTAAACCCGTGTATGAGTACAATGTTGCTTTTCTGGAATGTGTAGCAAGGAACGCCCCATTTGAGCTCTTCGGTTAGCCCGCAATCAAGTACAATCGTTCTTAGTTTATTATATTCTTCCTGCCACTTTTGAGCTTTATAAAAGAAGAAATCAACGGTAGGATTCATGTTCAGGTTAGGCTAGTGTTAAAACTAATTTTCTATCTGCTGGCCTGAAATACCACGATATTACTATTAAAATGAGCAATAAAGTCGGCCCGAAAAGTTCTACGGCCTCATCGCCGTTTACTACGTGCGAGAAGAGCGCCCCCGACATGGCAAAGAAAAAGCCGGCATACGTCCATTCTTTTAACAGCGGAAATTTAGGCATAAGTATGGCTATTACGCCCAATATTTTCCAGATACCCAGTAAAGTCATAAAATACCCTGGATAACCTAAATGGGTCATCATATCCACCTCTTCTTTCAACTTAATGGTTTGTACAATGCCGCTCGAGAGCATGCCTAACGAAAGCCAAATGGTGGATACCCAATAAATAATTTTGTTTCTTTTAGTCATGGGATTAGTTTAAGTTTTTTACAATGTCCTGCAAACGGTTATGCGCCATATTAATGCCTTGGGCAAAGGGCAACTCCAGCATTTGGTTTCTGTAGGCTACAGATTTATACACGATATGCATGGTGAGTTGGCTGGTGTGTTGGGTTAGCATTTGGAATTCCAGGAACTCCAATTGGGCCGGGAAGGGCGTATTCTCCATTTCAAATGTCCGGGTTATTTTCGCGTTCGGAATAAATTCATGGATGGTACCATTAAACCCGTGCTTGTTACCTTTGGGATCAGTTGTTTCGAAGTGCCAGCTACCGTGCTTTTTATTTTCCAGCTTCAGCACTTTGGTACCCATCCATTGCTCCACTAACGCGGGTTCTACATACGCTTTAAAGAGTAATTCTAGGGGTAACTCAAATTCCCGGGTAATTACCAGATCCTGTTGGCCGTTTTCGGCCAGTATTTTGGTTTTTAATTCCATGTAGGGTTATTTTTTAGATTGATACTCTTTCATAACCGTTTCCAGTTTATTAAACCGCTCGTCCCACATTTGGCGGAACGGTTGGATAAAGTCGGCTACTTCTTTCATTTTTATGGCATTGAGGTGGTAGTAAATTTCCCGGCCGCTTTGCTCTTGCTTCAATAATTCGCATGCCGTTAAAATTTGCAGGTGTTTGGAAACGGTTGGCCGCGCAGTATCAAAGTTAGCGGCTATGGCACCCGCCGTCATGGATTGGGTGGTAACCAACAAAAGTATAGCCCTTCTGGTTGGGTCTGCAATGGCTTGAAAAACGTCCCGTCTTAAATTCATTGTGTAGTTATTTGGCTACAAATATATGTGTAGCTATTTAACTACAAAATATTATTTAAATTATTTTGGAAGAAAAAAGAAGCAGTATCATTAAAGGCCAGTAAGAGCATGTTTAAATTTTAGTAATCATTTGAAAGAAATAATAACTAAAGCTACTTGCGGCCCTTAATAACGGTCATTCCACAGGAATCTAACCAGCAGATAACCGGTTAGCTTCCTGTGGAATGACCGTTTGGGAATCATTTTACTAAATTTAAACAGCTCTAAAGTAATTAAGCTTTGGCCTAATTTAGCTATATTCAAATATGCGGCTGTTTTTCTGCTTTTCGCCTCAACTATTTTAGCAGTATATATTAATAACTAAGTTGCATGGCAGTGTTTAGAGGAAGAAAGAGCAATGATGAGCCAAGAAAAAGCCTAAGACTTTGGGGAAGAGCACCTGTAAGGAGCTGATGTCGCTTCCGATATGCTTACGGAAGTATTTTCTGAGCTAGTTGCTCACATACGTATTATCTTGTTTTTAGAATTCTGCTTGCGAATGGCCGTAACCGCACAAGTTCATCCTGATGCAATGTTTGCTCTTGGTTATAGCTGTAGTAAGCTTTATCGGCATTAAGTTTTTTTTAACCGGCAAGTTAAAAGCAAACAGGTTGAAAGCGGCTGTATCGGCACTAGCGCCAGGCGATAACTCAAACGCAACGATGCGCCCGTCCGCTGCCGTTACCAGGTGTACCTTAAAGCTATGATAGTATTGCTGCTTAGAGGCACAAAAGCCATGATATTGCGACCCTTGTACCAACTTACAGCGCTGGATGTGGATATTCTGGCAGACCGGCAAAAGAAAGGAATCTAAGACGTAGTGTTCACCTGCCACAGCAGCCATGCTGCAGAAAAGGACAATGAGTTCTTCTATCACTGCTTGCTGTCGGTGCAGCCGCCGGTTGAACTGGGACTTGTCGAGCACTTGTTTGATGTTGCCATGGCGTTTATGGGCCTGTAGGGATGAGTGGTAGTTGCCCCCGTACTCCAAGCAGGCACTTACTAAAACAAAGAGAACTTTGGCATTACTCAACTTGGCGGGAGTGCCAATAGCTGAGCAGCGGGTTTGGCAACGGTGTTTGCAGTTCTGCAGGTTACGCTACCAGTGATTGTTATTAACAAATACTAGTAGTACTGAGTTAATTTTTGAGACTCGCTGCTCTAATTTTGGTCATCAGAAGAAGTTGTTGTTCTCTATTTCCCAAAGCATTCACCCGGTACCACACCCGTAATGTGAAAATATTTGTCATAAATATAATCACACCGGAAAAGTCGCTGTTCATCATAATCCCGAAATACCAGCCTGGTTCAGATGGAGTACTGATTCTGATTATTATCAATCATCAGAAATTAAGAAGAAATCAAAAAAGTAAGGGGCGGTAAAGCCCCTTAATCTGATAAATTATTAAAACAGTTAATTACTTCCCAATGCAAAACTTAGTAAAAATATTATCTAATAAGTCATCGGTGGTAATTTCGCCGGTAATTTCACCGAGGGCATAAAGTGCCCGGCGAATATCGGCGGCCAGAAAATCGCCGCTTATACCGCCGCTGATTCCGTTGAGCACATCATCGAGGGCGGTGTAGGTTTGCCGCAGATTTTCGTAATGGCGCAGATTGGTAACAATGGTTTGGTTTTGCGTATCGAGGTTGTCGGTTTGTACGGTCCGGACCAATTTTTCTTTTAAAGTTTCAACGTAAATACCTTTCGCTGCCGAAATAGCTATTAATGAAGCAATATTTTGGTAAGGTTCCGGGGTAAAATCCGGAACAGTATCAATTTTATTTGCTACTGCTAATAATTTGGTGTTGGGCGGCAGGGCCAGCGCCGCCATTTCAGTTTCCAGTTGTGCAGGCGTAGTGGTAGCCGCATCAAAAAGATACAATACCAGGGCTGCTTCGCCTATTTTTTTAAGGGTACGCGCCACGCCCATGGCTTCTACTTTATCGGTGGTTTCGCGTAAGCCGGCGGTATCTATAAACCGGAAATTAATGCCCTGGATATTGATTTCGTCTTCAATAAAATCGCGGGTTGTACCGGCTATTTCCGAAACAATGGCTTTTTCTTCGTTCAGGAGTATATTTAACAGGGTAGATTTACCGGCATTGGGTTTGCCCGCAATTACCACTGGTACGCCATTTTTAATTACATTCCCGAACTCAAAAGATTGCAGTAACTTCCGGATAAGTGCCTGAATGTTATGAATTAGATTTTGTAAAGCTTCGCGGTCGGCAAATTCTACGTCTTCTTCGCTAAAATCCAGCTCCAGTTCTATCATCGACGCAAAATGAATAAGCTGCGCCCGCAGGTTTTTAATTTCCTGGCTAAAGCCGCCCCGCATTTGTTTCATAGCAACTTCGTGCGACAACTGCGAATCCGAAGCGATCAGGTCGGCTACGGCCTCGGCCTGGGCCAAATCTAACTGGCCGTTTAAAAAAGCACGTTTGGTAAATTCGCCGGCCTGGGCCAGCCGGGCACCGTGTTTTAAAGTTAGTTTTATGATTTGCCCCACAATATAATCAGAGCCGTGGCAGGATATTTCTACCACATTTTCGCGGGTATAGGAGTGGGGTGCTTTAAATAATGAAACCACTACTTCATCGATTACCCGGTCTGCATCGCGGATAGTACCAAAATGCAAGGTATGCGAAGGTTGCTCCGATAATTTTTTTCCACTGAAAATTTTCTCGGTGAGCGAAATAGCTTCAGGACCCGATAATCGGATTACGGCAATGGCACCTTTGCCCGCGGCAGTGGCCAGGGCTACAATGGTGTCGGCGGATGAGGTTAAAACAGGCAAGTAGGTTTATTATTTTTTAGCCGCCGCAGCGGAGTATTCCTGGTAAGTTTTTTTCTGGTAATGGTTTTCGCCGAAATAAGTTAATAAACTTTTCATGGTGGGCACATCCAGGTAACCCGGTACCGGTGCCAATATAGCCATTCTTTCGTCGAGGTAAACGGTAGACGGATAACTCATCTGGCCGCTCAGCAAAGCAATAGCAGCCTCGTGCGACCGAAATTTAGCATTAAAGTTATACGTTTTGCCGTTGATGGTGATGGGTTCTTTATCTTCGGCATTGAGTTTTACCGCGTAAAAATTGTTGTTGATGTAGTCGGCTACCGCCGGATCGGTAAACGTACTTTGATCCATTTTTTTACACCAGCCGCACCAATCGGTATACACGTCCACAATAACTTTGCGGGGCGCTTTTTTTATATTAAGGGCAGCTTCTTCCAGGCTTATCCAGTTTACCTTACCTTTTTTTTTAGGTTTAGGAGCCGGATTAGCAAAGCCGAACTGGATAAAACTAAATAAAATAAATATTAAAAATATTTTCGATTGCATACCTTTAAATTACCGCAGCTAACACCAACTATTAAATTAACGAAAATAAAGAGCAATTCGCATACACAAGCGAGCAAAGCCGGCGGTTATTAAAACTTTTTAAGCCCGGAAAGTTCGGGTTTTTAGCTGCGCATGTAAAAAAAGTTTAAATAATTAATACCGGTACTTTAACGGCGTGCCGCACAGCGCCAATGGTCGTACCAAAAATCATATCTTTCATCATCCGGTGCCCGTGTGAGCCCATTACCACCAAATCGGCATTGAAGGCTTGGGTTAACTTGGGAATTTGCCTTTTAGGACTACCAAAGCCTAATTTTATGCTAATACTAAAGCCTTGTTGGCGGAGTTGCCGGGCGTATTGTTCTAAATGAATATTATCGGTATGGGTTTCGTAATCGTGGGTTTCGTTGCCCATTACGTGAGCACCTACCGTTTCTACAATATGAATAAGCAAATATTCGGCTTGCTGCGTACCGATGGCCAAAGCCCGATTAATAACGTTTTCGTCTACTTTAGAAAAATCGAGGCAAATGGCAATGCGGCGGTAAGCGGCCACTTGCTGGTGCTGGTAGGGCAGGGGTATTTCGTTTCCGGCCAGCCGCTGATTCATTACTTTGGTAACCATGGGCTGAAAAGTTATATAAAGCAGCAATAAAAAGGCCGCTACTATTAAAGGCAAAACCACCAAAGAAATTAGCAGCGGGTGATTGGTGCTACCGAGCCAACTGACAATTTCTTCGTAAACCAGCTTAATATTTAACAATACAATGGTAGTGGCAATCAGCCAGGCGGCAATACGGGTTTTAAGCCCAATAGTAAACTCACCCATCCGGGCTTTATCGCTTACAAAATGGATTAACGGAATTACGGCAAAACCTAATTGTAAGCTTAAAATTACCTGGCTTAAAATCAAGAGTTTGCCGGTTTCATCTTCGCCGTAGTATAATATTACAAATAGTGCCGGTACCACGGCAATTAAGCGGGTAATCATGCGGCGCAACCACGGCTGTATGCGCAAGTTTAAATACCCTTCCATTACAATCTGGCCGGCCAGCGTACCGGTTAAGGTAGAACTTTGTCCGGCGGCAATTAAAGCTACGGCAAACAGAATAGGTGCCCATTTATTACCCAGCAACGGGGCCAGAAACTGGTGCGCATCTTTTATTTCCGAAACCGCAAAGTAACCATTGCGGTAAAAAGCCGCCGCCGCTAAAATAAGAATGGCTGCGTTTACAAAAAAAGCTAGGTTTAAAGCAATCGCCGAGTCGATAAAATTAAATTTTAAAGCCCGTTTAATGCCCGCAGCACTGCGCTCAAATTTACGACTTTGTACCAGCGAGGAGTGCAAATATAAATTATGGGGCATTACGGTAGCGCCAATAATACCAATGGCAATATAAAGCGCCTCGTTGTTGGGTAAAGAAGGAACAAAGCCTTGCATCAGGGCACTTAAATCGGGCTTAGCAAAAATCATTTCCATTACAAAGGCAACCCCAATAATACTTACCAGCACCAGAATAAAAGCTTCCATCTTGCGCATGCCCTGGTTAATTAAAAACAAGAGTAAGAACGTATCCAGCACGGTTAGTGTAACACCCCAAAGTAAGGGCATGCCAAACAATAACTGCAGGCCAATGGCCATACCCAGCACTTCGGCCAGGTCGCAGGCAGCAATGGCAATCTCAGCCAGAATATAGAGTGGTATATTTATAAATCTGGGGTAAGTTTCGCGCGAGGCTTGGGCTAAATCTTTACCCCGTACTACCCCCAAACGGGCACTCAAACTCTGGAGCAGTAAAGCCATAATATTCGACATCAGAAGCACCCAAATAAGCCGGTAGCCAAACTGGCTGCCCCCGGCAATATCGGTAGCCCAGTTGCCCGGGTCCATGTAACCTACACTAACCAGGTAGGCGGGCCCCATAAAGGAAAAAAGCTTTTTCCAGAAACCTTTTTGGGTAGTCGTATCCACCGACGCGTGTACTTCTTCTAAGGATTTGCTATCGGTATTGGTGCGGTCTAACATGGTTAATAGCTATTTTATAGCTTTATTTTGTTTTGGTACATGTATCAGGCCGATACAAAAATATTTTTAGCTACGTCGTAAGAAATTATCATCTTTTTACTTGAAGATAAATTAATTTCCAGCGATTTATCGTATTCTACTTTGTCCAGAACTTTAAGCTCAGTACCCAGCGAAATGCCAATTTTATTCAGGTGTTGCAGAAATAATGGTTGCGAATCTTTAACCCCCACCACAATGCCGCTTTCGTTTACTTCCAGGTCGCAAACCAGGCGTTGTTGTTTTTGGTTTATTATGCCGGTTTCGGTAGGAATAGGATCGCCGTGCGGGTCGTGCTTGGGAAAACCTAAATATTCGTCGAGCCTTTTAATAAGCAGCGGCGACTCAATATGTTCCATTTGCTCGGCTACATCGTGCACCTCGTCCCAGGTGAAATTTAGTTTCTTCACCAGAAATACTTCCCAAAGCCGGTGTTTCCGGATAATCTGCAGCGCTTTGTTCTGGCCTTCAGAGGTTAGGGTTACACCCCGGTATTTTACATAATTAATGATATTTTTGCTGCTGAGTTTTTTCAGCATATCACTTACCGACGCGGCTTTGGTTTGCAGCATATCGGCAATGGCATTGGTGTTTACCGGTTCGGTGCCGCCGGCTGATAGTTTATATATGGTCTTGATGTAATTTTCTTCGGTTTGGCTGTGCACTGGTTTTAATTATTTGTCTTTAATGGTGAGTAATTAGATTTCCTGTTCGGATTGATAAGTACTCAACCACCATCCATTATTATTTACTCATTCATTTAAGCATTAATTTACTGCATATCTTACCACCGTATAAGGGCCGAGGCCCAGGTAAAGCCACTACCAAAAGCAGCCAAACAAACCAAATCACCCGATTTAATTTTTCCTTGCTCCACTGCTTCACTCAGGGCAATGGGTACCGATGCAGCAGTGGTGTTGCCATATTTTTGAATATTGCTGAATACTTTTTCCGGAGGTAAGCCCATTTTTTGCTGAACAAAAGCGGTAATGCGCAGGTTAGCTTGGTGCGGAATGAGCATATCAATATCGGCGGGCTGTAAATTATTTTTCTGCAGCGCTTCCATAATTACTTCCGGAAAGCGCACTACCGCATTCTTAAATACGGTTTGGCCATTCATGTAAGGGTAAATCGAGCCATCGTCGATCATGTCTTTCGTTAGTCTTTCCTGAGCATTGCTGCTGGGGGCAGTACAAGCCAGTTCTTCGGCCAATTCCCCGTCGGCGTGCAGGTGCGTCGATAAAATACCCTGTTCTGCCGAATCGGCAGGGGTAAGCACCACAGCGCCGGCACCATCACCAAATATTACCGATACCGCCCGGCCCCGATCGGTAAAATCTAATCCCGAGGAGTGAATTTCGGAGCCAATAACCAGTACGTTGTTGTACATGCCGGTTTTAATAAATTGGTCGGCCACCGATAAGGCATAAACAAAGCCCGAACACTGGTTACGCACATCTAAAGCCGGAATATTTTTCAGGCCTAATTCGCGCTGTACCAATACCCCCGAGCCGGGAAAAACATAATCAGGACTAAGCGTGGCAAAAACGATTAAATCCAATGCTTCGGGTTCCAGGCCGGCCATTTCTAAGGCTTTTCGTGCTGCTTTGGTACCCATATTGGCAGTGGTATCAGTGCCTGGCGTAAAGTACCGGCGTTCTTCAATACCGGTGCGTTCTATTATCCACTCGTTGGTCGTAGACATAATTTTTTCTAAATCGTGGTTGGTAACCACACGTTCGGGTACATAATGACCTACCCCAGCAATTTTAGCGTTGCGCATAGAACAAATTTATAGCAGAACAAAGATATAAATATTTTGTATAAATTTAGACAAGTCTAAAAATAAATTTATGAATTGCCTAAGCTAATACGATTATTCGGTAAAATAGTTGTTTGGGCCCAACTAAACAATTTAACTTCTTCTGACTGCCAGTAAGCTACTGCTACATCGTGGCCATAAAATAAGGTTGTTTGTAATTTGGCGTGAATGGTGGCGGCTGGCGTCTGGTCAAAATAAATAACCAAACCGGCATTTAGTTCTTTGGTTAGGGCTTGCCAAAGTGGGTTTTGCTGAACCAATACCGGTAAGGTTTGGGCAATATACTCGTATAATTTGGTGGGTAAGCAGGTGCTCAGGCTAGTATGGGCGTAATAAGGCAATAAACCAACATTACTCGTAGCAATGGCGTGTAAAATTTGGTGGTGCGGTACCAATTGATCGCCACCCAGTACCTGTATATAGGGCTTATTAGCAATTATGCTTTTTAATTTTTCCCAAGTTGCCGCCTGCGGACAATAGCCTACAATGTTTAGGGTATAAATCGGCTTTACCTGGTTAAGTTTTTCGCACAATTGCACCGCCCGGAAAGCCCCGTATAATTCTGAAATGGTGCCGGAATACAACAGTTTAATATTTTGGGCGGGCACTTTTACCGCTTGTGGGTTGGGCGGCGCTGGCTGCTCCGGGTATTTGGGTTGATATTTGTTTTCTAATATTAAATAGTTGCCGCGCAAAAAAGGTAATTGGTGGGCATAGCTGCTTTCAGCCAGAAAATATTTATGAATAAAAGGGGCACTTATCCATTCGGTTAATCTAATGGCGTTGGCCAGCAGCCAACTGGTTACCGGCCGGTAAACACCCTGACTCTGCAAGTTGAGGTAATAATTTTCCCGGATATCGTAAACTAAATGGCAGGGCCGGAAAAGCTTATAGAATAGGGAAATCAATAACAGTTCGTGGGTACCCAGAATAACTACGTCCGGCTTTAGCCGAAATAATAATTTCAGGAACCGTAAGGGCGCTAAAAACCTACTGATACTTAAGCGTTTAAACCAGAATATAGGATGAAAATGCATGTTGTCCGGTGCCGGCGGAACCGGGGCGGCATAACCGGCCACGTGCATTTGGGTACCGGGTAATTTCGCCAGCGATAAACCCAGTTTGCCATACATCCGGGTATCGTTAATCGGCTTCAGGACCGAGGCTAGCAAAATTCTCGTTTTATTCATTAAGGTAAAACTACTACTTTTACACCTAAATTATACTTAAACTAGCTTAATGCCTTATATGTCGTTGCAGCAAACTATAGAACAAGCCTGGGAAGATCGTTCCTTATTAAATCAAGTGCAAACTACCGAAGCCATCCGGAATGTGATTGCCGAGTTGGATAAAGGAGTCCTGCGGGTGGCTGAACCCGATGGTGAAAATTGGAAAGTGAATGAATGGATCAAAAAAGCCGTATTGATGTATTTCCCGATTCAGAAAATGGAAACCATTCAGGCGGGCCCTTTTGAGTTTCACGATAAAATTGCGTTAAAAAGAAATTATGCCGAATTAGGCGTACGCGTGGTACCGCATGCGATTGCCCGTTACGGTGCATTTTTAGCTCCCGGCGTAATTATGATGCCTTCTTACGTAAATATTGGCGCTTACGTAGATTCTGGCACCATGGTAGATACCTGGGCTACCGTGGGAAGTTGCGCGCAAAGTGGTAAAAACCTTCACCTGAGCGGTGGGGTAGGTATTGGCGGCGTGCTGGAGCCCGTACAGGCGGCCCCGGTTATTGTAGAAGACGGTGCGTTTATTGGTTCCAGAAGTATTTTGGTAGAAGGTTGCCGCATTGGTAAAGAAGCTGTAATTGGCGCGGGTGTTACCATTACCGGCAGCTCTAAAATTATTGATGTTACCGGTAGTGAGCCCAAAGAATACAAAGGCTATGTTCCGCCGCGTTCGGTAGTAATTCCGGGTTCTTACACCAAAAAATTCCCTGCCGGCGAATTCCAGGTGCCCTGCGCTTTAATTATTGGCCAGCGGAAAGAAAGCACCGACCTGAAAACCTCTTTAAACGACGCCCTGCGGGATAATGCCGTAGCCGTTTAGGTTTCATTATTTATTGTTCGATTTTAGATCAGGAAAAATAAGTGTAGTTATATTTATTTTAAAAAAGCCGCTGGCGTGAAATATCACGCCAGCGGCTTTTATTTTTTCCAATTAGGAAAAATAAATATCATTGGATGCTACCAAAAACAGTCTTTATGATTGATTTTAGAACAATTGTATCCCCAACAACGAACAACGACTAACGTTCCAAAGGTAGCGCAAAGGCCACAATAGCATCACCGGCTTTAGTACCCATTTTAGAACCACCCGCCGAAATAACCACATATTGTCGGCCATTTACCTGGTAAGTGCAAGGGGTAGCGTAGCCCCCGGCGGGTAGTTGGCTTTCCCAGAGTACCTTCCCGGTTTTTTTATCAAATGCCCGGAATTTTTCGTCTTTGGTAGCACCAATAAATAATAATTCGCCGGCGGTAACAATGGGGCCCCCGTAATTTTCGGTACCCGTAGGCGGAATACCTTTTTTAGTAAGTTCAGGAAATTCGCCTAAGGTTACCCGCCACACGTATTCGCCGGTATTTAAATTAACTGCATTTAAGGTTCCCCAAGGCGGCTTAACAGCCGGATACCCTTGCTTGTCTAAAAACCGGTGGTAACCGGTATGGGTATAGGGCAATTGGGGAACATTGTTTTTGGCCGGTTTAGGTGGCACAGATTCGCCGGCCGGTTTCTGTTCGGGATTTACCAGGAAGTTAACCATGGCTTCTCTATCTGATGCGGGCAAATGGCTAAAAGCCGGCATGCGGCCCCGGCCGTTTTTAATCGTTGCCTCTATGGCCGTCAGGCTAAGCCGATCCTGAATTTTAATTAAAGCCGGATAATTATGCTGGTCCCCTAAACGATCCGGGCCGTGGCAGCTAGCGCAATGTTGGCTGTATAATCGTGCGCCGGCCGATATCTTGGCATTGGTTTTAGGTTGCGCATCTACCATCGTTAAAATCCAGGGCATTTCGTTAGCGTTCAGGTACAAAATACCACTTTGCGCATCAAAAGCATTGCCGCCCCATTCGGCTCCGCCATCAAATCCTGGAAATATAACCGTACCTGCTTTGCTGGGCGGAATAAAGTTTTGGCCGGATCGTACTTGTTTAAAGCGTTCTGCTACATAAGCGTGGGCTTCCGGCGAAATATCAGTAATATCGGCGACAGTAAAATGCTGGCGGGCAAAAGGAGCCGGTCTAGTAGGAACGGGTTGCGTAGGCCACGCCGATTCGCCGGGTAAATCGGAAGCTGGTACGGGTTTTTCTTCTACCGGGAATAAAGGCTTGCCAGTATCGCGGTCGAGTAAAAAAATAAAGCCCGATTTAGTAGCCTGGGCCACTGCATCAATTTTTTTGCCCTGGTGGGTTACGGTAACCAGGTTAGGCTGACAGGGTAAATCGCGGTCCCAAATATCATGGTGCACGGTTTGGTAATGCCAGACCCGCTCGCCGGTGGCGGCTTTTAAGGCTATAATGCAGTTGGCAAACAAATTTTTTCCGGGCCGGTTGCCGCCGTAAAAATCAAAAGAAGCGGAGCCGGTCGGTAAAAATACCAATCCTCTTTTTTCGTCGAGGCTCATGCCGCTCCACACATTGGCGCCTCCGGCGGTTTTCCAGGCTTCAGCCGGCCAAGTGTCGGAACCTGCCTCGCCGGGCTGCGGAATGGTCCGGAAAACCCAGGCCAATGCGCCCGTCCGGATGTTGTAAGCCCGCACAAAACCCGGTGCGGCATCGGCATTTTCTGAAACCCGTGAGCCCAGAATTAACAGGTCCTGGTAAACAATACCGGGAGTTGTGGCTACTAAATAAAACCCTTTGGCCTCCCGGCCTAAACCTTCGTAAAGATTTACCTGACCATTCTGGCCAAATTCCGGTACCGGCAAACCCGTTAAGGCATCTAATGCATAAAGCACCGGGCCAGCCGTAAACAATATTCTTTTATTGGAGCCTTGTTCCCAATAAGTAACCCCGCGGTTAACATGCAGTGTTGGTTCTTTGTCTTTGAATGGATCAAACTGCCAAAGTAAATTTCCGGTGGCCGCATCCAGGGCCAGTACTTTTAACTTAGGCGAGGTGGTATACAAAACTCCGTTTACCACAATGGGTTGGCTTTGCATTTCGGTACCGCGGCCAGTATTATCGCCGGTATGGTAAGTCCAGGCTACTTGTAATTGCTTTACATTGCTCGTATTTAGTTGTGTTAAGCCAGAATACCGGTTGGCTGCCGCATTACCACCGTAAACCCGCCATTCCTTACTATTAGCCGTCCGGGGTAAATTGTGGTTTTTAGCTTGATTTGGTTGGGTGCAACTGCCCAAACCCAGTAAAAAAAATAATAATGTTTGAGCAAAAACGGCTTTGTACCAACGCATAAACTGGTTATTATTTAAAATTTCTTAAACCGGTCGGCTACGATTAACTCTTTAGAACCGGCCTGATAGGTATAAAAACCACTGCCGGTTTTGGTACCCAAATGGCCAGCTTGCACCATATTTACCAATAAAGGACAAGGTGCATATTTAGGATTGCCAAATCCTTCGTGCATGACCTTTAAAATAAAAAGGCAAACATCTAAACCAATAAAATCGGCTAGTTGTAACGGGCCCATAGGGTGCGCCATACCTAGTTTCATAACCGTATCTATTTCGATTACACCGGCTACGCCTTCGTACAAAGCATAAATAGCTTCGTTGAGCATGGGCATTAAAATGCGGTTGGCAATAAAACCCGGATAATCGTTTACTTCGGTAGGAACTTTATCTAGCTGTTGTGCTACTGCCATAACGGTGGCAGTAACTTCCTGACTGGTGGCATAGCCCCGGATTATTTCTACGAGTTTCATAACCGGTACCGGGTTCATGAAGTGCATACCAATAACTTGTTGCGGTCGGTTAGTAGCAGCGGCAATTTTGGTAATAGAAATAGACGAGGTGTTAGAAGCCAATATAGCGGCGGGTTTAGCCAACTGGTCCAGGGTCCGGAATATTTTTAGTTTTAAATCAACGTTTTCAGTAGCGGCTTCTACAATTAAATCAGCGCTGGTTACGCCGGCTTCTAACTGGCTGTAAGTAGTAATATTGGCTAAAGTCTGGTTTTTTTGCTCTTCGGTAAGCGTGCCTTTAGCTAATTGCCGGTCCAGGTTTTTGGAAATGGTTTGGATGGCTTTTTCCAGGGCAGCGGGGGCTACATCAATTAAAGCTACTTTAAAATTATGCTGGGCAAACACGTGGGCAATGCCGTTGCCCATGGTGCCTGAACCAATTACGGCTATCTCTTGGATATTCATTCGGGTGGATAATACTAAATTATACAAACCTTAAAGGTAAGTAAATAAAGAAAAATCTTTCTAAAACAATTTTAGATTTTTTAAGTAAAAGGCTGACTAGAACAGGCCGTGTTTTAAAACAAAATAAAGATCTTTTCTTAAAAAAGATATCTCTATATAAATCTTTTAAAATATTCCTGCGTACAAGGAAAAATCATAAATTGTAATTCTTTTAAATGGCTGTAATTAGCTTGTAAACGGCTGTTTTAAACAGCATTATAATTTTATGCGCTTAAATTAAAATCATAAAAAAAATTAAAAAAATGGGAAACTTACTTTATATAATTGCAGTAATACTGGTTATACTTTGGTTAATTGGTTTTTTAGGATTTCCGTCGCAGGTTGGCGGTATTATTCACATCTTATTGGTTATTGCCGTAATAGCAGTTATTCTACGATTAATCAGAAGAGCTTAAATTACGTATAAGGATTAATTTATATTTTTTTCACTAAACAATTGACATACTAAACATTTAAAACTATGGGAAATTTATTGTATATTATCGCTGTTGTATTAATTATTCTTTGGCTAATTGGCTTCTTAGGCTTTGGTGACACCGTTGGGGGTATTATTCATATCTTGTTGGTGATTGCCGTAATAGCAGTTATTTTGAGATTGATACGTGGAGCTGCTTAAGACCAGCACTGATAATAATATAAAAGCAAAAGAGCACCAAATTTGGTGCTCTTTTGCTTTGTAGCCCTTTAGTAAAGGTTAAGCAGTTTTAAGTATTAAAAGCTTTATCATCTGTTTAGGCATTTCATTTTTTAGTTTGATGAACCAATCAAAAAATATTAGTGATGGCTACTTAAGATTATAAATTATACCGGCCCGGAAAATAGGACGCGAACTGGTGTCGCCGGTAGAGTTAGCCACATTAAACAGTAAATACAAATCAAAACCAAAACGGTCGGAAGCCATTTGGCGATAAGCGGGGCCCGCTAAAGTAGACTGAACCGTAGAGCGATATTCATTTAATATTTGCCCCTGCGAATTTACTGTATAAGCCTGGGCATTTAATAATTGGTGCTCGGCATGAATAAAAAAAGTTTTGTACACCATTATTTGGGTAAAAGCTTTTACCCCGTAGTCGCTATACGAATTTCCGCCCAAGTTATAATAATTGTACACTACACCCGGACCCAGCGATATAAATTTGTTTATCCGGAAGCCCAATAATGGCGATGCCCCGATATTAAAATAAGAGCCGTAATAACTATTGCTGCTAAAACCTAAGTCGCCGCTGCCACCCACAAACATTTTCTCCAGGAAAGATGGTTTCTCGGTATATGGCTCCTCTGTTTCTTCTGGGCCTGGCGGTGGCGTAGGGGCTGGGGTGACAGTAGGCTCGGGTTTAACCATTGGGGCTGGTTGCGTTGGCCGTGCCGGTTGGCGGCTAGGATTGGCCGGCGGTAAAGTTTCTAACTGGGGCTTTTGGTTTAGGGTATCAATAACCTGGGCCTGACCAGTATAATAAAACGCTAATGTAAAAAAACAAACCAGAACCAGGCGGTACCAGTTGTGGTGTAATTTATAAACAGGTTGCATATTTTTGGTTTAAGTTATCTTGTAAAACAACTATTCTAAAACCAAACGCATGCCAACTTTGGTTGCACTTGTTGTGGAAAAGAATTTCGGCGGTTGCCGGCTAAAAACAACCGCCGAACAAAGTTTAGGAATATTTTAGAACAGTTTTACTCAAAACGAAACGATTCTGCTAAAAGTATATAGGGTACTAACTATACATTTTCTGACGAAGTTCTTTAATTTGTTCGTCTTCTAAGTACTCCTGGTAGCTCATCCGTTTATCAATTACACCTTTTGGCGTTAATTCAATAATGCGGTTGGCAATGGTTTCTACAAACTGTAAATCGTGCGACGAGAACAGGACCGTACCGGTAAAATCTTTCAGGGCATTATTCAGAGCCGTAATCGATTCCAGGTCCAGGTGATTGGTAGGTTCGTCTAACACCAGAAAGTTACCGGATTGCAGCATCATGCGCGAAAGCATGCAACGTACTTTTTCGCCACCCGATAATACGTTAGATTTTTTAAGTGATTCTTCGCCCGAAAACAACATTCGTCCCAGAAAGCCCCGGATAAAACTTTCGTCTTTTTCTACGGAGTATTGGCGCAACCAATCTACCAGGTTTAAATCCGTTTCGAAAAATTGGGCATTGTCTTTCGGGAAAAAAGCGGTAGTAATGGTGGTTCCCCAGTTATAAGTGCCAGTGTTGGCCGGGGTTTCGTCCATGATAATCTCAAAAAAAGTAGAAGCCGATAAGTCGTTCCGTCCCAGAATAGCTATTTTATCTTTTTTCTCGACGCTAAAAGAAATATTCTTGAACAATACGGTGCCGTCTTCCAGGGTTTTACTTAGGTTATCGACGGTTAGTAATTGGTTACCGGCTTCGCGCTCGGGCTTAAACTGAATGTAAGGGTAACGCCGCGAAGAAGGTTTGATATCTTCGAGGGTTAATTTATTTAATAATTTTTGCCGCGAAGTAGCTTGTTTAGATTTAGAAGCATTGGCACTAAACCGCCGGATAAATTCTTCCAGTTCTTTTCGCTTTTCATCGGTTTTCTTGTTGGCATCGGTGCGTTGCTTTAAAGCCAACTGGCTCGACTCGTACCAGAAAGTATAATTACCGGCGTACAACTGAATTTTACCAAAGTCAATATCGGCTACGTGCGTACAAACCGCATCCAGGAAGTGGCGGTCGTGCGATACCACTATAACTGTGTTGGTAAAGTTCTCCAGGAAATTCTCCAGCCACAAAATAGATTCGGCATCTAAGTGGTTAGTAGGCTCATCGAGCAGTAGAATATCGGGGTTGCCAAACAAAGCCTGGGCCAATAAAACCCGTACTTTTTCGCTACCGCTTAAGTCCTGCACCAACGAGTAATGCAAATCGTCTTTAATGCCCAAACCGTTCAATAGTGTAGCGGCATCATTTTCGGCGTTCCAACCTTCTAAATCGGCAAATTCTGCTTCCAGGTCCGAGGCCCGCAAACCATCTTCTTCGGTAAAATCTTCTTTGGCGTAAATGGCATCTTTTTCCTGCATAATATCAAACAGGCGTTTGTGCCCCATAATTACCGTTTGCAATACCGGATATTCGTCGTACTCAAAATGGTTCTGACGCAGTACGGCCAAACGCATGCCGGCCGGTATTTCTACCCGACCTGTACGGGGATCTATTTCGCCGGATAATATTTTCAGGAAGGTAGATTTACCGGCACCATTAGCCCCAATCAGGCCGTAGCAATTGCCCGGAACAAATTTTATGGTAACATCTTCAAATAATGTACGCTTGCCGTACGACAAACTAACATTGGAGGTACTAATCATAACAGTGTTGAATTTTCGGCCACAAAGGTATAAAAATTATTTGGAGAAATATTTTTTATACCAGATTATGCCTTAACCGCAGGGGGCAGGAGCAGGTTCAAAAATAAGCTAATAAACTGTATTTTATCTTTTTATGCCGCTTTTTCATGATATTCAGCTAAACGGTACAACCTAACGCTTTAGAAAAAGTATTTAGTTTATAAAACACGAAAGGGCTTAATACGGTATAATTAAGTATATTAATTTAAACATATTCGGGTAATTAGCTTCCGGATATGCTCACGCTTCTGAATGTACCTAAATAAAACGATGAAAAACTAAACCTATTAAAATGGCAACAGAAAGAATATCCATACCCAGTATTGGCTTACGCTACGGCATTGTAGCCAGTATTTTAATGATTATTTATTTTATTATAGTAGTTTTAATTGGCTTAGCTAACGTTGAAGTTGTCCGGTTTTTGAGCCATTTGTTTATCATTATTGCGGTAATATTGGCTATAGGCACCTACAAAAGGTCGCGGCAGGGCCACATGCCTTATTTGCCCGGCCTGGGCATTGGCTTTGTAGTGGGCTTAGTATCTTCTATTATTTACGCCGGCTTTATTTTCCTGTACGCCAGCTTTTTCGACCAAAGCTTCCAGGATTCGCTCCGGACCCAGGATTATTTTGGGGCTGTATTATCGCCGTACGCTTTGTTTGGCTCTATAACTTTACTGGGTATTGTGGTGGGCTCTTTTACCAGCTACGTGCTCATGATGCTTTATGATAACTCGGGGGGCAATTTCCAAAAAGGCAAAGATTTTGTACCTTGATTTAAGTAAAATTTAAGCCAGGCTTCTTTCAAAATCACTTCAATAAAATTTCATTTAATGCCGGTGCTTACTACCGGCTTTTTTTATGCCTTTTTGCTGCTGATGTAGACTTTACTTGCAATTTGTTTATAAGCTTATAGTGTATTAATTTGGTTAGCCTTTATACCTTCTTGGCCATGTATTCCTTGTTTTATTATTTTTTAAATATATTAAGCCTGTTTAAACTTTGATATTGGCATCAGTATTTCTGCCTAAGACCTATTAGATAAAGAAAAGAAGGAACAGCTTTACCCTGCATCACGGTTCTTCCGGAGGAATTTAATCTATTACTTGCCGTTAATATTCTTCTGAAAGTATGGAAGTTCTTTCAGAAGGACCTGTTTGAATAAAATTTACATTATCTAAAGTCCTTTAGCTATAAAGCTAGCTTTACTGATTAACCAGGTTGCCGGTAAAAAGAATATTCTTTTGCTAAATTGCCGGCAAAACTATCCTTCAAAAGATGCAACTATCTGGTGTTCTGGTTATCTTAAGAGTTCTTTTCCTGTTGTTTGTACTGGCCTGGGCCTCTCCTGATAGTTCTGCCCAAAAAAAAGAAGCAGCTATTAATCCCGCCGAAATAAATTTTGTGCGGCAAGGCGTTCAAAGGCTGGTGTTTGATCCAAAGCAAGCAATTTTGCTGGCAAAATTAGATCCAGCCAATCTGGTTGGTCTGGCATCCATGCATCCCCAAAAAGTGTACAGCCCCGACTCAGCCAATATTTCAGTAAGTAAAGACCGGCTTCTTTTAAAATCAGAGAAATATACCGAAACCGGCATTTGGTTAGGGGGCTGTAATCCGTTTGCTACCTATTCGGTGCAGGTAGCTTCGTTAAAAGGCAAGGGCGCGTTGGGTTTTGAATTCACCAATGCCAGTAGTTCCGAGCGGTTTATGGTGTTCCTGCAATTTAATGGCGGCCGTTTTACCGATGCCCAATTGCATATAATACGCAACGGGGTTTTAATTCAGGAAAAATCTATTTTAATTAATCCCGTTCCGGCCTCCGCCAGGCCAGTAACCTTAATACTGCAAATGCTGGGCAGTGGCCTGAACGTTTTTATCCAGGATACGGGCTTACCGGTGTGTGTGGCCCAGGCTAATTTTAACCAAGATCTGGATTTACGCCAAAAAAAGATTATACAAAGTTATCAGGCGCGGGTTTTGTTTCGGGTAGAGAACGGCGAAATAGGAATAACCCAGGCGCAGGCTGCTCTTACAACCGGGTTGGGCCAGGCAGATATCCGGGTTATTACGCATAAAGATGGCACGCCTTATTTAGATAAAGGCCGCTTGTGGTATACGCTCTCGCTGCGCGGCCGCGCCCTCGACCACCATTTGCAAGGCGTATTTAGCCTGAATCCCACAACTTTTGATTTAAAAATGGAAGGGATTATTGTGTTTGACCGCGAAGACGGAATTTTACGCAACGAAATTTCGTCGCATATTTTTTACGACGACGATCAGCAGGTGTGGCGTGGCTTTACTACCGGCTTTTCTTTTGCGGCCAATCCAAAAACAGAAAAAAAACAGATCTGGGCCATTGAAAGCAAAGTAGACCCGCGTTTTGGTTTTTCAGTAATGAAAGCCAAACCCACCAACATTGTAGGCGATATAGAAGATTCGCATGTGCTGTACGATGCGGCAGCCAAAAAATGGCGGATGCTTACCTGCGAAAATATAAACGGGTACAAGGCCGTGATATTAGAGTCAAAACAATGGGATGGGGTTTACCAGCGCATTGCCGGACCGGTGCAATCGAATTCTACGGGTACCTCCATGCAAAAAGTAGGCAACCGCTGGTATTGCTTTTCGGGCAGTGCCGACAGAAAAATATTTATTTATACCTATCCGGATTTAAAGCCCGCCGGTACTTTGCAAATGGATTTACCGCCTTGGGACGAAAAAGCCGGCACGCGGGTTTGGCCCAACCTTGTAACCTTACCCGATGGCTACCCGGTAAAGTATATTGCCCTGATGATGGACCGCTACAATTATCCGGGTTTAAAAGGCCCCAACTGGACTTATGGCGCACTTTACCTTTACCATGGGTTTAAACCAATTCCTTAGCTCCTGAAATAACTATCTAGCTTTTATTAAATCCGATAATCAATCTGGAAATTATTCAGCAGTAGCCAGTTTATGTACAACTAAGCTAGAGTTAATTTATTCTTTTCCTGAAATAAAAAGTTAACTACATAAACGTCAGCTTAATATGTCAGATTGGCGGTATTGGTTTTGTGTAGCTAAATACTTGATATTTATGTAGTTAATTTTTTTGCGGATTAATTATTAAAACCGACCAAAGCGTTTACTATTTAATAGGTATATTTTTAAAAAATGTTTAAAATTTAGCTGTTAAGGCGTTTTTTTCTGTTTTTTATTGTCCCCTTCAGAATCAAATTCGTATAAAATATAGGGCTGTTGTAGCCCAGACTTAATATTTTAATCTATACAGTAAAATATAGAGATTAGGCACAGAATTTGAATTTGATAAAATGAAAGTAAACATAAAGCTTACGATTATGAAAAGGATATTCTTAAGTACTGCATTTGCCATGAGTGTGCTGGTGGTATCGGCCCAAACTGGAACCACTGCTGCAAACACCAGTACCGCCGGCTATACAACCAGGGTTAGTACCGATAATGAAATTCGCCAAATGGCCAACCAATTACAGCTTAATGAGGGGCAATATATTCGTTTCCGCGATTTAAGCCGGGCCCGCAACGAACAGCTGCGCGAAGCCAATAATATGTATGCCAACGATGCTACAGCGCTTAAAAGCCGTATTAAAACCATCGATAAAAGCTTTGAAGACCAGTTAGCCCAAACTGTTTCTCAAAAGCAATTTACCGCCTACCTGGAATCGCAGGGCCGGGGCGCCACTAGTCCGGGCTACCAGGCAACCGGTTACGGTGGGTCTTCGCTGGAAGGTGGCGCGGCTACCGGAACATCGGTTAATGGGGGGGCAGTAAATACCAATGAAAACGTGAACCAGAATCAGAACACCGAGCCGAATAAACCCCAGATGCTGAACAATACTGATAATGTAAATAAAGCAACCGGCGAAAAGCGAAAAGACCGGGGTAAAAACAAGAAGAATAAAAATATGGAATAGTAAAAAAGAAGCGCAATTATTTTAGTTGCGCTTCTTTTTTTACTTAAAACCAATAGGTAAATTATTTTAAAGGATCAGCCAGGCGTACTTTGTATACCCGATCCAAGGCATCGAACCGGATTAAAATTTTATTTGCATTAACGGTACTGTTATTCTGACAATGCTGGCCCGGTTCTACAAAATAGTAATAAACCCTTTCGCCGCTTTTTTCCAAAGAGTTTCCTTCGGGTTTACCCAAAATAGCTATTATTTGGGTATGGCTCAAGCCCATTAATTGGGGAATACCACTTTGGAGCGCAGGCAATAAACTGGGTCTAATGTTCTGGCAACTACGTACATCTTTACGCCAGGCCAACTGGTCGAAACCTTTGATATCTATATTTTGACGGCCGCAACTAATAAAAAAAAATGTAGTTACAGTTAGTACTAAATATAAGAATAAAAAATTTAGGCGAATACCAGGCATTTTCTTAACTTTAAATAACACATTACTAACCCCGGCTTTGCGGGCTGGGTATTTACCCGTAAAGATGGGATATAGTTAAAGAATTATACCTAAAATGCTTCAAAAAATCTGTTCCCGGAACAATTTAAAGAGTTTTGTACGTTCACAAAGTACGCCGCTTTAGCTTGTTATATGAGAAGATATATCTTATTTTTCACCAGCTTTTCACTTTTTGCCTTTACCATGCCCGCTGTAAGCTATAGTCCGGGTTTGTCTATAGAAAAAACTGCTGCGCCAGAAACAGCATTTACTTTAAAGGCCGGTAAAGTTGCAGAACCTGAAACCACAACTAATACCAATTTAACCAAAGCCATAGAAGAAGCTTTCGACGATTACGTAGAAGATAGCTTTGATCGCATGGATTTACGGGGAACAGGCCTTAAATTAAGCTTGTATCGCAAAGCCCTGATCGGTTACCAAAACCTGAAACACGCCAAGCAGCTAGCTCCCAGCAAATCTATATTATCGATTATTGATTTTACGAAATCGAGTAAACAAAAGCGCCTTTGGATAATTGACTTAAAAGACCAAAAGCTTTTGTTCCATTCTTTGGTGGCCCACGGGCAAGGCAGCGGCGCCGATATGGCGGTAGCTTTTTCAAATAAAGAAAATTCGCACCAAAGTAGTTTAGGTTTTTATGTTACGGCAAATACGTATTATGGCAAGCACGGCTTATCTTTAAAATTAGAAGGCCGCGACACCGGGTTTAATTCCAACGCCATGCAAAGAGCCATTGTGGTACACGGCGCCGATTACGTAAGTAAAGATTTTATAAAAAAACAAGGACGATTGGGGCGCAGCCACGGTTGTCCGGCGGTACCTACCGACTTAAATGATGCCATTATAACTACCATCAAGAACCGGACTTGCCTGTTTATTGATGGCGGAGTAGACTCGTATAATTCGGTTTACTTAAATAAAGATATTGCCTTAACCCAGTATGCGTCGGAAAACAACTTAAAAGTAGCCAGCATTTAGGGGTAATTACCTAATTACAAACAAAAAGCCCGCTGAAAGTTATTTCAGCGGGCTTTTTGTTTTAAAATATTGGTTTAAGCGGCGTCTTTGGTGCCTTTAACCAAACCAATACCCGGAAACAAAAATATTATACCCACTACAAACGGAATAAGCGAATTAAATTTACCACCTGGTATGCCACTGCCACCACCGGTCATAAAGCCGTAGGCGCCCCAAATAATCCCTATTATTCCCAGAATAGTTAGGATAGCGCCAAAAGTTCTTTTCATATTCATAGTTTTATTCTTTTAAGTTTTGCCTTGATTTTTAAAATCACAAGTTGTTTTACGTTAAATTTTTTATTGGGTATATAGTTCTTTTTTAATTATAATTTTTTTTAACCTCAATCCTCTTTTTAGCAGTGGTTAAAATGCCGGATTTAGGGCAAAAAAGGTTTTAAATATTAGCTTGTAACTATGGTATGTTTTTAGCGTTAGACCATCTGTATAAATTACTATGGAATAATATGAGAGGTGGTTTAAAATACGTAATAGCCTTACTCATTGCGGGCTTTTCTTTAATATCGTATTGGTGTAAAAGAGAGAAAAATGAGATAACCGGGGAAACCCAGCACATAGATATGACCGTTGACCAGGAAATTGCCCTGGGCTTACAAGCGGCTCCCCAAATGGCGGCGCAGTACGGTGGTTTACATCCCGACCAAAATGCAACCGCCAAGGTAAAAGAAATCGGGCAACGGTTAGTAGCGCAAACCAAAGCCGGCACCAGCCCTTATAAATTTGACTTTCATTTACTCGCCGACGAAAATACCCTGAACGCGTTTGCCTTACCCGGTGGACAAATATTTATTACGGCCGGGTTATTAAAACAACTCCAAACCGAAGGGCAGTTGGCCGGCGTGTTGGGCCACGAAGTAGGGCATGTTATTGCCCGCCACTCTGCCGAACAGTTAGCAAAAGCCAAACTTACCCAAGGTTTATCCGGGGCCGCCGGCATTGCAACCTACGATCCGGACCGGCCCGCCAGTGTATCCGGGGCTGTAGCGGCCGCGGCCATTGCTAAGCTGATGACGTTAAAATACGGTCGCGATGATGAATTAGAATCAGATACTTGGGCCGTGCGCTTTACAACCGAAGCGGGCTACGATCCGCAGGCCATGGTGGGGGTAATGCAAATATTAGGTGCTAACCGCAACGGCGGTGGTGGGGTAGAATTCTTCCAGACCCATCCCAATCCTGAAAACCGCATTGCCCGGATTGAAGCGGCTATACAGAACGAGTTTCCGGAGGGTTTACCATCTGGGTTAATTAAATAATATTAAAGTATATTAGGTAATATGGCACATACGCCTCATTTCCGGAAGCTCCTGTTTGTACTCAATCCTATTTCGGGTGATATCGAAAAAGAAGATGTACAAGCCAGATTGGAGCATTATTGCGAAACACAAAACCTGGAAATACAATTTTATAACACCACCGGCAACCACGACGAAGCCGAAATCAAAAAGCACATTGGGAAAATGCAGCCCGATGTGGTGGTAGCCATTGGCGGCGATGGTACTGTTAGTTTGGTAGCCAATATTTTAAACCATGGCAATATTCCGTTGGGCATTATTCCTTTAGGTTCTGGTAATGGTTTATCTAAAGATATCGGTATTCCGCAAGATTTGGAAGCAGCCATTGCCTTAATTCGCGAAGGTACCATCAATAAAATTGACTCGTTGGATGTTAATGGGCAAACGGTTTTTCATTTGAGCGACTTGGGTTTTAATGCCTTAATTGTGAAGAAATTTAATGATGGTGAAACCCGTGGCCCCGGCGCTTACGTCTGGATTGCATTGCAGGAATACCTGAACTATAAACCCCACAAGTATAAAATCAAGACCGATGCCGAATATTATGAAGGTGAAGCTTTTATGGTTACTATTGCCAACGCCAATGCCTTTGGCAGCAATGCCCGCATAAATCCAACGGGGGTAATTAACGACGGTTACTTTGAGATTTGTCTTATAGAGCCTTTCCCAAAAGCAGCGGCGGTAGGTTTACTCGTAAGTTTATATACCGAGCGCATTCAGCATTCAGTCTATTCCCGGATTTTAAAATGCAAATGGGCCACTATAGAGAAAAGCCCCGATGATGTGTTGCAGATAGATGGTGAACCTGTGGAATTAGACGATATATTAGAAGTCCGGATGCACCCCAAAAGCTTACCGGTACTTATGCCCCCCGATGTAAAACTCGAAAAAGAAGTAGAAGAAGAAGTGCAAACTCAGTAACATAAACAGCATATCTCTTTGGGTAGCTCCCATAGGATATGCTGGGCTATTTAAAAGTTAAATGCTACTTTATATCTTGCATTAAAATAAATGAATATTTCTGCCGATGCCGTTATTCCAAAAGAATTTAACTGGTTGCCGACCAAAAATATTCTTCGGAAAGCCCTGTTACTATTTATACGATTTTCTTCTGAAAAATAACTTCCTGGTTAGCGGCAAGCAGGGTTGGCGGTTCTAAACAACGCAACCAGACTTTATCCGGACTATAATAATCAACGGTAAATAAGCCTTTGTGCTCGTGGGTAAAAGTGGCTTTACCGCCTTTTTTCACAAAAGCTGTTTTAGAGCCGGAGCCGCTTACCAAATAATGGTTTCCTTTTACCTGAAAATATTGCAGGTTATGGTCGTGGCCGGCGGCGTAAATAATATTTTGGTGCGTATGCAGCAGCTTTAATAATTTTTTACGCAATCGCCGGTACCGGGGGTGGGCCATATCTTCATAAGCCCCAAAATAGCGCCGATAAACCGGGTACAAAGACCCCGCTACCGGTAGCGGTACATACAGCTTTTTGTGCGCCGCCGTTAATGGAAAAACGTGTTGCTTTACCGTAGATTTGCCACCGTGTTGGGCATTGCTGTACAAAGGATGGTGCGCCGCCAGAATAATTTGCTCGTGGCGGTATTTGTCTAACAAGGCTTTTAGTTCCAGGAAAAACTGATCTTCAGTTTCTACGGTGCAGTTAAAGTTTTTACCAATCGGCCGTAAACCCCGTTGTACCCACCATTGCGTATTGATAACAATTAACCGCAGCCCCGGCGCTAATTCCCGTTCTACCGGTCCCGGACAGCCTTCTAAAGGTAAATAAGCATCGGGCTTATTTAGTTCTTTTATAATAAAGTTTTGTTGCTCTAGTAAGTAGTTAAAGCCGTTGGAGCGGCCCTTGTTCCAGTCGTGGTTACCGCTTAAATAAATAACCCGACCGGCATGTTGTTTAAAAACCTGCAGTTGGGCCATTATTTTACGAATAGCCTGTTCGCGCCTTAAACCTGGGGTGGGGGGTAAACCCGTGGGGTAAATATTATCGCCTAATATTACCAATGTACCTTCTTTACCAGTTAGCTCCATCCATTGCCGGATCAACCCTAATATGGGGTCATTTTCTGCATCAGAAATACTACCGGGGTCGCCGAGCAATGCCACCGAATGAATGGGCTTGGGTATATCCTGCAAGTGGGCGGGTTGGTTATCGGCCGGGTACCGGAAATAAGGTTGCCGACGGTGTTTTCGTTCAATTAAATACGCTACCAAAAATCCGCCGCAAATAATCAGAAATATTAACAGAAGGTAATAATAGTAATAATCCATGCAAGGGAATGGCTTGGCTATGCTACCTCATACCTTAAAATGGGCTTAAAAGTTGGGCGGTAATATATTTTTAAAATGACCATTCATTTTTACGCGTTCTTTCAACCTTTCGGTTTCCAGAATTACCGGCATTATTTTTTGTAAATGGAGCCATACAAATTCCTGCCGGCTTATTTCATCGGGGCATTGCAGCAATTCGTATTCTTGTTCGGTGGTTAAACCAACATGGTGAGCAATGTCAAAAATCTGGTATTGGTTGGGCAGCGTTAGTAATATTTTATTAATACCCAAAATGCTGTAAAGTTGCCGGATACTTTCGGTAATTTTCTGCTTTAAAAAAGCATCTTCTTCTTTTTGAATGGGTACATCTTCTACGGTGCCGGCCGGGTAAAATTTATTGGGTGCCTGTTTAAAAAAATCTAATATCCGGATTATTCCCAAACCCTGTGTTTTAATATCCATTTCGCCGTTGGTATGGGTTTTTTCAATTGCCAGAATTTTTACCTCGGTACCAAAGCCCGCTACCTGGTTGTTCAGAAAAACCGGAATACCAAAAGTAGTTTGGGCGGCATAGCATTCGTTTACCAGTTGTTTGTAACGGGGTTCAAATATGTGCAGGTTTAGCTTCTCGCCCGGAAACACAACCAGGTTTAAAGGAAATAAAGGCAGAAATCGGGGCATTAATAATAAACTTAGTAAACGATAAAAGCTTAAGTTACAAAAAAAGATATTCTTTACCAGTTTTCATACCCTTGGTTTGGGTTTGGGTACCGGAAAAAAGAATTATACGGGCCATTAAGATTACACATGTATATAACCAATTATCTTTAATATTTAACAGCGGCTCTCGTCGGTTGTTTGCCCAGGTAGATTAAACAATGAGCGGTGTTAACCTTACCCTGGCACTTTCATCGTTTTTTAAATTATAATGCTAAACAGTTTTAATGAACCGGCAGTAAAAGGAAAAATTTAAAGCTTAAATTTGCCCCTACTTTAAACCAGACCATTAATTGAATAAGACCAGTATAGCTGCTTAAAAAACCGTTTTGCCAGGTATGAAAATAGATTTAAAAGATATTGGTTTCCTGTTGCTTAAGTTGTTTTTGGCCTTGTTCTTAACAAGTATTTTGTGGGTGCTGGTTTATAAATGGTTACCACCGCCGGCTACCCTGCACATGTTTAAAAAAAGAGCCGAAGCCGGCAAAAAAGACTTGCCCAATAATAAAATTGCTTATAAATATGTAGCCATCGAAGACGTATCGGCGAAGGTGCCTTTGGCCTTGATTGCCGCCGAAGACCAGCTTTTTTTGGAGCACAACGGTTTTGACTTTAATGCCATGAAAGGGGCTTTTAAAAGTAACCAGAAAGGCAAGCGTATAGCCGGCGGTAGCACCATTAGTCAGCAGGTAGCTAAAAATGTTTTTTTGTGGCACGGCCGCAGTTATTTGCGCAAAGGCGTGGAGGCGTATTTTACTTTTTTAATTGAGCTTTTCTGGAGTAAAAAAAGGATAATGGAAGTTTACCTGAATATTGCCGAAATGGGCGATCAGGTATTTGGCATTGGGGCCGCCTCCGAAAAATTCTTTAAAAAAGAACCCGCCGATTTAACTTCCTCACAAGCCGCTTTAATTGCTTCGGTGTTGCCCAACCCAATAAAATATTCGGTTAAGAATCCGTCTGCGGCCATCCTGAAAAAGCGGCGGCGGGTATTGCGCAGCATGAAACAACTGGGCGGCATAACCTATATTAAAGCCATTACAAACACAGCCAAAGAATAAATTAAGCGGGTTTGGTGCCGGTCGGGATGTCAGGTTCAGGACTTTTGTCTTTTTCTTTTTCAACTGCAATGGCCGGAATTTCGCTCGCGTAAATTAAGCCGTTTTCTGCCGCGTGTTCGGCCGCTTCTACGGTATCGTTTACGAGCAACATCTCTACTTTGCCTTTCTTTAATTCCTCCGATACCTCTACCACCATTTTGGTACGGTCGGGCAGTTGCACATCTCTAATGTAAATACACAAAATCCGGTTCGGAAATTTTTTAACTACTTCACGGTAAATATTGGCATCTTCCTGGCCACTATCGCCGATGAGCACAAAGTTCAACTCGGGGTAAGTCATTAAAATATTTTCTATTTCTTTAAACTTGTGCCCCATGTGGTCGCTCCGGAAAAGTTTGTTTTTAGCTAAACCAAAATCGCGCAACAGAATTGGTCCTTCGGGAATTTGGTTAATGGTTAAAAAATCGTGGAGTAAATCGTAATTGTTCCAGGGGCTGCTGGATACGTAAAAAAACGGATTATTGCGTTTGCCATTTTGACCCAACTGCAACGTTTTATAAAAGGCACTCACGCCGGCAAACGGCAAGCGGGTATGGGCATTATTTAAGAGCACGTTCCGCGACATGGCCAGCATATTTGTCGCACCCGTTTTAACGATGGTATCATCTATATCGCTGATTATGCCATATTCAGCATCAACGGGTGGTACCAATACTTCGGCTTGCGCCGATAAACCAGCCGGAACTTCCAAGGGCGCATCTATTAACTCTACCGTTACCTTATGCCAGATACTCGTTGGTTCCAGAGGCGTGCCCGGCTCCAGGTTAATCACAAAATAGCCTTCTTCGTCAGAAGTAGTAAAATATTCCTGCTCCTGAAACATCACTTTTAAACGGGCATTCGGAATCTCGTCGCTTTCAAACCGGCGGTACATGTTCAGGAGGTTGTGAAAAACATTGTCTTTTACATCCGATGCTGTTATGCCTTTGTCGGCCAATATCCGGCCTTTTACATACAGGCGGTTGCGCGTACCATAGCTGCGGTACATTACAATTTGCAAAGGCTGAAATAAATTTAACCGCCGGCGCAAATTAAAGATAACATCATCGATTTTATCTTCGATAGAGGCCGCAATCTGAGTGAATTTTTTTTGCATAAAAAACAAGCTTAAAGCAGTTTAGGTATATGCCGGAAATAAAAAATCCCGGTGGTATACCGGGATTTACTCTATTCTTAATTTTTTGGTTACTAATTAAGGCTACTCTTAAACTGAGCGTAGGCCGTTGAACCCGACGGTTTGGTACTGCAATTTTGAGATTGGGCTTTGTTGTTGATGGCCTGTACCCGGTTGCCTGGGTCGGGGTGCGTGCTTAAAAATTCCGGGGTACGCGCGCCCTGGTTTTCCTGTAGTATTTTCTCGAAAAAGCCGGCGGCGCCATTGCAAGCATAATAATTGGTGCCACCTAAATAAACCACCGAAAAATCATCGGCTTCGCGCTCGGCATCGCGCCCAAACTTTAAGGTGGTTAGGCTGGTAGCAATTTGGGTAAGCGAGCCTTGGTTTTGCCCTAAAGTTATGGCCAATAATAAAGTTAGTCCGTATTGGGTTTGTAATTGTTTGGTGGTATGTCTTTTATCGGCGTGGGCAATTTCGTGGCCCAGCACACCGGCAAACTGATCTTCGGTATCCAGGTATTTAATTAACCCGGAGTAAACGTAAATATGGCCGCCGGGCGTAGCAAAAGCGTTCAGTACCTTATCATCTTTAATAATTTTGGTATCCCAGGCAAACTCATTGCGGTAAGCTACCTGTCCGGAATTTAAAATGCGGTTAACAATCCGGTCGAGGTGCTGGTAAGCAGTAGCATAACGGGTATTATTTCTTTCGATTAATTGCCCATTGGCCCGGTATGTAGAGTCTACGGTACGCGCTACCTGTGCACCCAAAGCAATGTCATCGTCAATAGAAAATAAAAGGCGGTCGCCATTTTTGTCTTTGGCGCAACCCGACAGGAGCAAAATCAAGAAAAGCAAACCTAAAGAATAGGGCAGGGGCAATAAATAATTTTTTTTCATAGTAAGTCAATTAATAAAAATAGGGCCAGAGAGAAAGACCCGCTAAACTTGGCCGCGAAATTAATATTCATCCGGGAATCTTTGCTGCTTTTTACGAAAATACCTGAAATATGAATTGAAAAATTTTAAGAGAATTGTTTCGGTAAACGGCTCTTGGTTTACGAAGAATATTTAGACTATTAATTTTAGAAAAAATATTTTAAGAGGCAAATGCCCGAATTATACTGGTTTAAAGCCTATTATCACTTTTAGGAGCAGGCTTAAAATAAAACTTAATTTACCGGTCCAGATATTCTGCTTAAATAATAACTTTTTAATCCGGAAGCGGTTTAATAAACTAAACTGATTTTATAATTAAATCTATATATGCAAAATAATTTAGCGGAGTTAGATGTACACGCCTTGCACGCTGATCCGGAAAGTACGGCCTCGGTAGCCGGTTTACGTTACATGCCCGACACCGGTAAAGGCTTAACCAGGCAGGCAACAGACAAAGCTTTTACCTACTTTGATACCAAAGGGGCACCTATTGCCGACGAAAAAATTATTACGCGTATTCAAAACCTTAAAATACCGCCCGCCTGGACTGACGTTTGGATTTGTCCATCGCCGAATGGCCACATCCAAGCTACCGGCCGCGACCAGAAAGGCCGTAAGCAATATATTTACCACCCCAAGTGGCGCGACGCCCGCAGCCTGACTAAATTTGGCCGGATGATAGCCTTTGGCGAAAGCTTGCCTAAACTCCGCGAAAATATTCAGGCCGATTTGGCTTTGAAAGATCTAAGCAAACGCAAAATTGCCGCTATTGTACTTAATCTGCTCGATAATTCTTTAATCCGGATTGGCAACCGGTATTACGCGAAAGAGAATAAATCTTACGGTTTAACCACCCTGCGCGACAAACACGTACAGATTGACGGGGCCAATATCAGGTTTAGTTTTGTGGGCAAAAAAGGCGTAGAACACGAAATTGATATAAAAGACAAACGCTTGGCCCAACTGGTAAAAAAATGCAAAGACATACCGGGCTACGATTTGTTTCAGTATTACGACGAAGACGGCAATCGGCAAACGCTGGAATCGGGCGATGTAAATGAATATATCCAGGAAATCAGCCAGCAGGATTTTACAGCCAAAGATTTCCGCACCTGGGGCGGCACCGTATTAATGGTGAAATGCCTCGAAAATTTACTCGACGAAAACCCGGAAGAAAAAAAGGAAAAAACGGTAAAAGAAGCTTTAAAGCAAGTGGCCAAAGGCTTGGGCAATACCCCAACGGTTTGCAGTAAATATTACGTGCATCCGCAGGTGGTACAATTATTTACCAACGATCAATTATTCGATTACCTTAAAACCCACGATGCTACCGGCCCCGAAGACCCTTTTCTTTCTGCCGCCGAAAAACTGGTATTGGCGATGCTAAAAAATGTAGCGGCTGAAAGCCAAAAGAAATAATTGTTTTACGATAAATTTAGTACCCAATCAGTCGCATTTTGCTTCATGTATCTAGATGAATGCCGGAGAAAATAATGGGATGATGGTTTAAATAAGAGTCCCTAATTATTTCTTTTCCTGGAGTTTAAATTTCCGGCTTTTGATTTTACCCGAAAAAGAATCTTCGGCAGGTTGCCACATTATGGTAATTTTAGGTATTTTTTTCGGGTCGCCTTCTAAGGCGTATTCATCGGCGTCGCCAAGCCCATCCAGCGTAATAGATTTGGTTTCTCTGCGGGTAAAGGTTCTTTGGTAAAGCAAAATCGGCGCCGTACCCGGAGTAGTTGGTGTGGTAAAAACCTGGACCAAAGTAGTTTTATTTGGTAGGCCACTCACCACAAATTTTTCTTTCTGGTTTGAGCCCATCACTTTTACGTGTCTTGCTAAAGTGCGGTAATATTCCTGGGCGTTTGCCGGTAGCTGGTTCACTCTTTTTTGCAGGTACTTAAAAGTTTTTTCGCCTTCTAAATTATAAATTGTATCTGGAAAAATCTGCATTGCTTTTTGCAGCACATCATTGGTTAGGGCCGCTTGCATTTCGGCCGCAATAGTTTGCCAATCTTTTGCCGATAAACTATTTAATAACCGTTCGTCCAGGGCGCGGCCTTTGTATACCAGCCCACCTACATCCGGAATATTATGAATAAAAGGTTTAATATGGCCAGCGAGTAGCCGGCGACTTAAAAGCCAGGTCAGCGCCCCGTCTGCGTAGCGGTAATAAGCGTAATCGCGGTCTTTTGGAATAGGTTTATATAGAGCTCCACCTTGGGGAGCCGTGTATTGGGCCCAGGTCCATTGACCTTCGTGGCGGTCCCAATCGCCAATAATTACATCCAGTAAGCGGGCTTTGGCCATGGCTTTCTGGTCTACCTGGTGCCGCGCCGACTCATCTAATTGCTTAAATAGTTCTTCGGTAGACAAAACAGCTACGGCAGCACCAAATGCCGGTGTCAGGTCAATTTTATTTTCAAATTTTTCTTCCAGCATGGTAAGCTTGCCGGCAAATTTTTCCTGGTAAGTGCCCAGGCCTGGGGCGGTAAGTGGCACATAGTAAGGCTTCGGATTGGTATGAAAAACGCCGGCCGCCTGGGCCAGTACTGGTACCGTAAATGCCCCGTACGGGTTCATGGCCGAAGTTTGATCCCGCATAATATTGCTGATAAAGGTTTTATTTAACCGCGGCGGTAAAGATTTACTTGGATCTTTTTCGAGCGTCCGGAGCGTAAACGTGCGGCCCTGCGGATCGGTTAAACTTAAACTGGTCGTCTGAAGACCACCGCCTAATTTCAGGGGACTAAGTTTCTGTGGTAAATTATTCAGGTCCAGAACAGGTACTGGTACCGGGGCGGCCCAAACCTGCCGGTAATGTTTGCCCCAGATTAATTGGTGCAATTTGCTACGCTGGTAATTGGTACTGGCTTGTACCAGCACCAAATTGCTTTTTTTCGGAGCCAGCGCATCAGCCCTCGAACCAGTATAACGAGCATCCTGCTGACTAAATGGCCGGGCAGAACAGCCAGCCAGAATAAAAATATATAAGCCAATCAAAAATTTATAAAACATAAATTTATTTAAGGAAGCGCTAATACCTACAGGTGAATGTTAAGTAGTTAAACCCAAATGGTTCTGCTGTATACCAATAACTACGTACGTATAAAGTTTAAATAATTTTCCGGCGCAAGCGAATAATTTAATCTGTTTTTATAAAGAATTGAATATTAATTATTTGATTTTGAAAATATTAATTGGTGCCAGATTTGACTAAACCGAACATACTATTTTGCTGGGCGCGGGAATAAACCTATTCTATAAAATTAAGTATAATAAATATTATATATAAATAATGATTGTATTTACTTACTTGAACAAACCGGCTCTACATAAGTTTTTATTATTTTGGTTTCTGCTTTTCGCTTTGTTTGGTGTTGGAATAACTCATTTGAAAGCCCGAAATAGAACCTCCAGTTGTTATTTAACTTCATCGGTAACTTTACCAGATTCTGTGCGGCAGGTAGTGGCCAGTACTAAATACCAACGCAGCAAACTGCACCAGTTAATCTGGGGCAAGCATTACCGGCAGGTTTGGGCCACGCCGGTAGAAGCTCCGGTAATAAATTTGCAAGCTGAAGCTGGCGGCTTGCACCCAATTAAAAAGGGCGGCAGTTTTCAGACAAAAAATCTGCGGCTCGAAAACCCAGATGGGTACCAGTATGTAATCCGTTCGGTTGATAAAAACCCGGTAAAAGCATTGCCGCTTCGTTTGCAGCGTACCTTTATTGCCAAATTAATGCAAGACCAAACCAGCGTTATTCATCCGTATGGTGCCTTAATTGTGCCAGTACTGGCGCAGGCCGCCGGCGTTTACCATACCAATCCCCGGCTAATTATAGTACCCAACGATGCGGCTTTAGGTGAATTCCGGAGCGAATTTGCCGGTATGCTGGCCATTATTGAAGAACGCCCTGATGGCGACCAATCGAAGGTAAGCAGCTTTGGGAATTCGGTAAAAGTTTATGGCTCGGCCAAGGCCCTGAAAAATAAAATAAACGATGCCTGTGTGCAGGTAGACAGCCGGCAATTTTTAAAAGCCCGGTTGTTTGATATGTGGCTCGGCGATTGGAGCCGGCGCGAAGATCAGTGGCGTTGGGCAAATTTTGAGCACGAAAACGTAACGGTACTCCAAGCCATTCCGCGTGACCGCGACCATGCTTTTTTTAAGTTTAACGATGGGCTTTTAACCTGGCTGGGCAGCAAAATCAAAACCAATTACCAAACCTTTGGACCAAAAATCCGGCATGTTAAAGGCTTAAACAAAAGTGCTTTACCGCTCGATGAAACTTTGCTTACGTACCTTACCCGCGAAGATTTTAAACAGGTAGCAGATAGCTTAAAACAACATTTAACCGATGAAGCCATTGCCAACGCGACGCACGTGTGGCCAGAACAAATATATAATTTAACCGGAGCTGCGTTTGAGCAAAAACTAAAAGCCCGCCGCGAACAATTACCCGCTATTGCCGATAAATTTTATCAGATAATAAACAAAGAGGTTTTGCTGGCGGGCACCGATAAAGCCGAGGAATTTAGAATTGAACGTTTGAATAAAAAGGAAACCAAAATTTCGGTTTACTCCATTTCTAAAAACCATTGTAGCGGCCTTAAAATAGGCGAACGTATTTTTAACCGGTCCGAAACAAAAGCAATTAAGATCTATGGCTTAGGCGGCGATGATGTTTTTACAATAAAAGGAGAGGTGCCCCGAGGCGTTAAAATCAGCATTTACGATGGCGAAGGGCAGGATAGCATCCAGGATAAATCGACGGGAAAAAGCCTGCGGCGTAAATTATGGATTTACGACAGCGCCGATGGTAATAAGATAAAAGCCGGCCGCCGCACGCGGGTAATAAAGCATTATCAGCCCCAAGCCAAGGAGTTTAGCGGCGAAGGCTGGTTACTGCGCCACCGGCTGCATTAATTTACTAATAATTGTTCTATTGCCAGCGCACTAATTAAAAACAATTAATTTATCGGGCATGTTGGTGCGCATGTAGCCCCGTATTATTTGCTGCACATCTTTGTTATCGTTGTAGCGTTTAATGGCGGCTTTAAAATCGGGCAGACCCGTTGCCGAAAAAGTTTCATCGATGTAGCCAAAGCCTAAATACCGGTTGTTCTCAATACAAACTACTGATTTTTCGTGGGGTTCCCGGCCTTTGCCAATGAGTACAAAGCTGTTGTGCTCAAAACTAAAGGATTCTATGGCTGCATCTACCCGCGCGTTGTATTCTTCCGGCGTTTCTTTGCCTACGCAGGCGCCCTGGCACCGGTGCACCTGGTAATCGAAGCAAGCGCCTTTAGATTTATACAGGTTGCACATTTTCTGGCAGAGGTTAAATTTCTCTACTTTATGAAATAAAAAGCTTTTGGATTTATGATGGTTTGATAGTGCAATTAAAGGTATGCGGTCGCTGCTTACTTTATCGTAGGTCAGGCGCTTATAGCCATTTTGGTCGAAGTAAACGTAAATACCGGAGCTAAAAATACTGCGGCGTTGCTGGCGGTTATAGTGCGGCTTCAGCCGTTTTATTTCGTCCGATTCAAAAAGCAAAGCTACCAGTTCGCTGCCGGTTAGTTCATAAGTAATATCGGCAATTCTGTTTTTAAACTCAATCGATTTTTTGCTTTTGTAATCAATGTTAAAGTGCTGAATAATGCGTTTGCGGATATTGATACTTTTACCCACGTAAATAACTTCGCCGGTATTGTCGTAAAAATAATACACGCCGGCCGCATCAGGCAGGGCATCTACCTGTTCTTTGGTTATTTGGGGCGGCAGCAAAGATGTTTTAACCGCCGAAGAAATCAATTTCTTGCTTTTTTCCTGTACATCGGTAGTGGCATCTACCTCTGGCTGGTTGATTTTTAATAATTTATCAAACAACACAGCGGTGGCTTGGGCGTCGCCAATGGCCCGGTGCCGCATTTGTAAATCTATGTTTAGGCTCCGGCAAAGCTTGCCCAGGCTGTAAGAAGGCAAACCCGGAATTAAAGAACGGCTTAAACGTACCGTACACAAGGTTTTGCGCTGGTAATTATAACCTAAATCGCCAAACTCTTTTTTAACAAAAGAATAATCGAACCGCACGTTGTGGGCCACAAATATTTTGCCTTCGGTAAATTGCACAATGTCTTTGGCTACTTCATGAAACTTAGGAGCATCTTTTACCATGTCGTCGGTTATGCCGGTAAGTTGGGTAATAAAAAAAGGAATGGGCCGCTCCGGGTTTATTAAAGTGTGGTAACGGTCTACAATTTGCTGGCCATTATGAATAAAAATAGCGATTTCGGTAATTTTATCCTGCGCCGGTTGCCCCCCGGTGGTTTCAATATCTATAACTGCGTACAAAACCTGTGTTTACGTTTAATATTTTTCTGGCACGCCAGGCTCTTTCGGCTACCTTTTTATAATGCCTAGAAATTAGATTTTTAAAGACATTTAATAGAAGTGCTAAAATATTGCCCGGGAGCATTTACTAAACAGAAAAGCGGGTAAAACGGTTTCATGTTTTAGCAATACTAATTTATTTAGCAGCTGCTAAATTTCAAAAGTTTAAACAAAAAAAAGCAGCCTTGCTGGCTGCTTTTTTCTAACAAACACTAAACTTATACTATATGCTAGGTTTAAATGGTCGTTTTTAAAGTAGTTATGCGGTTTTTAGCTTCCAGAATGTCGTGGTGCTGTCGTTCAATTACATTACGCACATCCACGGGCAACGTATCTACTTCCAGGGCTGTTTCGTAGGTTTTAAGGGCGGCGGCATCACCATTTTCGCATTCATTTAAAATAGCGTTGGTGCTGTTACCGGTTATCGCAGATTTAAGATTAATCCAACCCCGATGAACGGCACCGGCAGCTTCCATAACGGCTCCTTCCACGGTACTTTCTTGCCGGGGTTCTAAACCATATTGGCGTGCCTGGTTTTCCAGTTCGTTCACAAAAGAAGCTCTTTGCTGCGCCAAACGGCTAAACTCCGATTTTAACTGCGGGTTTTCTACGTGTTCCGCAGCGGTTTCGTATCCCTTCATGCCGTCCCGGCAGGTTTCAACCAGGTCGCTAATGGCGCGGAGGTTTTTTTCTTCAAAGTTATTTTCCATAGTTTTATTCAGTTCGTTTACCTGAACAACCCGGTTAATGGTATTAAATTGGTTGTGCAGGAATGTTAAATATATACTGACAACTTTTGGAATTAGTTACAATTAAACTTAACTAACAGTTATTTATACGTACGGCTTGCTTTGGCTTACGCCGTTTTATCAGATTTAAACCGGTTCTTTATTTTGGTTAGTACATTCGAGAAAAAGCCAGGTTTACTCGAGTCCTGGTTTACGTCGCCGAGCAGAAAACCCAGCGGATGTAAAGGTTCGTAGGCATCAAAAACCACTTTTAAGATAGCAATGAGTGGTATCGACAAAATCATACCGGTAGCCCCCCACACTTCGCCGCCAATAATTAAAGCCAGGATAGCCGCAAAGGGGTTTATACTTACTTTAGAACCAGTAATGTTGGGCGTTATAAAATTGCCTTCTAAAAACTGCACAAAAGTAAATATCCCAATTACGATTAAAGCATTTAGTAAAGAGCCGGTTTGTACCAGTGTAAATAAAGCCGGCAGCAAGGCCCCAATCAAAATCCCGATATAAGGAATAATGGTTAGGATAGAGGCAAAAGCGCCAAAGAAAATAGCATAAGGTACGCCCATTATAACCAAACCAATGGTATTTAGTATGGCCACAATCACGATTACAATCATTAAACCCGATATATAACTGGCCACTACTTTCTGGATATTATCCATAGTGGTTATAAACGCATCGCGTTCTTCGCGCGAAATACACTGGAAAATAAACCGCCGGAAATGGTCGCGGTAATACAGCATACAAAAAATATAAATCGGGATTAATGTTACCACACTTAGTGCCCCGGTGGTTATCGATATGGTGCTGCCCACAAAGCGGGTTCCGGTTTCCTGCAGGGTTGTTAAGTTTTTAGATAAAAGCTCGTTTTTAGAGGTGGGCTGAATGCCGAAATGCTGAAATAAAAACTGCTGCACTTTATTAACAAACACCAATAGTTTATCGGCAATATTTTGCATTTCTGAGGAGAAACTCATGATCTGCATAGAAAGCAGCCAGATAAGTACGCTAATAATAAGTATAACCAATATAATGCTAATTAAAATAGCAAAAACCCGGGGCATTTTTCGTTCTAAGCGCTCCGATATGGGCAGTAGCAATAAGGCAAACAGCAAAGAAAAACAAAGCGGCACCAAGATCGACTGAAAAGTCTGGAGCAAATAAAGTAATAAGATAAGGCCCAACATAATGACCGTATACTTAAAATAATTAGGTAATTTTATTTCCATGTAGATTTTAAGAAAGGAATAATATTTCTATAGAATAATGTAAATGTAATTTATTAGACAACAATATTAGGGCAGGTATTGCTTTTTTGCCCACGAATTTAGTAATTAATATTTGCTCTTTTTTTTAGTATTTACCTAATTTTAATAGTTTTTATTGAACCAGCGTAAGGTTAAAATGGTTACATTTATACCAAAATAAAGGTAAAACCAAAATAAAAAAGTTATGTGAATCTCTACGTAAACCGGCAGTATATGGCCGTTTCTCTAATTTTTCATCTCAGATTAAATTCTTACCTTTAGTTTTAAATAATTTAAAATATTACCCTTTTTTAACGAATGGCAGAGGTAAATAACGCTTATACCGAAGACAGTATCCGCTCACTCGACTGGCGGGAGCACATCCGCTTGCGGCCGGGTATGTACATTGGTAAGCTCGGCGACGGGTCCAGCCAGGACGACGGTATTTATATTTTAGTAAAAGAAATAATTGATAATTCCATCGACGAATTCGTGATGGGCAATGGTAAAACCATTGAAATTAAAATTTCGGAACATAAGGTGCAGGTGCGCGATTATGGCCGGGGTATTCCGCTAGGCAAAGTAATCGACTGCGTAAGCAAAATTAATACTGGTGGTAAATACGACAGCAAAGCGTTCCAGAAATCAGTTGGTTTAAACGGGGTAGGTACCAAAGCTACCAACGCCCTGGCCAGTTATTTTAAAGTACAATCAGTACGCGACGGGCAAATGAAAGTAGCCGAATTTGAGCGCGGCGAATTAATCCACGATCACCCGGTTATAGAAACAACCCAGCGCAACGGCACCACAGTAACGTTTGCACCCGACGATACCATTTTTAAGAATTACCGCTTTATTCCGGAATATTTGGAAAACCAAATCCGGAATTATGTTTACCTGAACGCCGGTTTAACCATAAATTTCAACGGCCAGAAATATTTCTCCGAAAACGGGTTAAGGGATTTACTGTCGCATAAAACCGATGTAGAGGCGCTGCGTTATCCTATTATTCACCTGAAGGGTGATGATATTGAATTAGCTTTAAGCCACGGCGACGAATACGGCGAAGAATATTATTCTTTTGTAAACGGCCAATATACTACGCAAGGCGGTACGCACTTAGCCGCTTTCCGCGAAGCGATTGCCCGGACCGTTAAAGAATTTTTTAAGAAAGATTACGAAGCATCGGATGTGCGGGCCTCTATTATTGGGGCTATTAGTATAAGGGTGCAGGAGCCGGTTTTCGAATCGCAAACCAAAACCAAGCTGGGCTCTATTGCCATGGCTCACGACGGCCCAACGGTGCGCGGTTACATTAACGACTTTGTTAAAGAGCATTTAGATAACTTTCTGCACAAAAACCCCACGGTTGCCGATGCCATGAAACGCCGCATTGAGCAAAGCGAACGGGAACGGAAAGATATGGCTGGCATTAAAAAGCTAGCGAACCAACGGGCTAAAAAAGCAAATTTACATAACCGCAAGCTGCGCGATTGCCGCGTACACTTTTCTGATGAGCAAAACGAAAAGCACCTGCTTTCTACTTTATTCATTACGGAGGGCGACTCGGCGAGTGGGTCTATTACCAAATCGCGTAATGTAGATACCGAAGCGGTGTTTAGCTTACGGGGTAAACCACTCAACTGCTTTGGCCTGAAGAAAAAAGTAGTGTACGAAAACGAGGAATTTAACTTGTTGCAGCACGCTTTAAATATTGAAGAAAGCCTCGAAGATTTGCGTTACAACCGCGTGGTAATTGCCACCGATGCCGACGTAGACGGCATGCACATTCGTTTGCTGATGATGACTTTTTTCCTGCAATTCTTCCCGGATTTGGTAAAAAATGGTCATTTATTTATTCTGGAAACGCCTTTGTTCCGGGTGCGCAATAAAAAAGAAACCATTTACTGCTACAACGAAACCGAGAAGCAAGCCGCCATTAAAAAACTTGGCAAGAATCCGGAAATTACCCGCTTTAAAGGTTTAGGCGAGATTTCGCCGGACGAGTTTGGTAAATTTATTGGCGACAATATCCGGCTGGAACCGGTTATTTTAAATGCCGATAATTCTATCCCGAAAATATTAAGCTATTTTATGGGCAAGAATACACCGGAACGCCAGAATTTTATTATTGATAACCTTAAAGTGGAGAAAGACATTGTTGAGGACGTAGAGGAGGAAGTTTATGCTTAACGATATAGAAAACGAGAACGACGCATTATTGAACGACGAAGAGCCGTTTGATGGGGACGAGAAAATACACGAAGTAACTGCCATTGATGGGCTATACCAAAACTGGTTTCTCGATTATGCTTCTTATGTAATTCTGGAGCGGGCGGTACCGGCTATTGAAGACGGCTTAAAACCCGTGCAGCGCCGTATTCTGCACGCCATGAAAGAAATGGATGACGGCCGCTTTAACAAAGTAGCCAACGTAATCGGGCAAACCATGCAGTATCACCCGCACGGCGATGCTTCTATTGGCGATGCCATTGTAAACCTGGGCCAGAAAGACTTATTAATCGAAACGCAGGGTAACTGGGGCGATGTGCGTACCGGCGATAGCGCGGCGGCAGCCCGTTATATTGAGGCCCGCTTGTCTAAGTTTGCCTTAGATGTAGTGTACAATCCCGATACCACTGTTTGGCAGGCTTCTTACGACGGCCGGAAAAACGAACCGGTAACCTTACCGGTTAAGTTTCCGCTGTTATTGGCGCAAGGCGTAGAAGGTATTGCCGTAGGTTTATCTACCAAAATAATGCCGCACAACTTTAAGGAGCTAATAAAAGCTTCTATTGATGTGCTGAAGAAAAAGCCGACGCAGCTGTTTCCCGATTTCCCAACCGGCGGGATGGTAGACGTAACCGATTATAAAGGCGGTGCCCGTGGCTCGCGCATCCGCATTCGGGCCACCATTGAAAAGGTAGATAAAACCTTGTTAATAATTCGCGATGTGCCTTATGGTACTACAACAACGGCTTTAATGGAGTCGATTGTAAAAGCGAGTGAGAACAATAAAATAAAGATTAAAAAGGTAATTGATAATACAGCGGCTAACGTAGAAATTCACGTGCAATTGCCGCCTGGGGTATCGCCCGATTTAACCATTGATGCGCTATACGCCTTTACAGATTGCGAAATCTCAATCTCGCCGAATACCTGCGTCATTATCGAGGATAAGCCGCACTTTATGGCGGTAGACGACGTGCTGAAAATATCGACCCAGAAAACGGTAGATTTACTGCAGCGCGAACTCGAAATAAAACTGGCAGAACTGGACCAGAAATGGCACATGTCGTCGCTGGAGAAAATATTTATCGAGAATCGTATTTACCGCGATATTGAAGAATGCGAAACCTGGGAAGATGTTTTAAGCACCATTGATACAGGTTTAAATCCGTTTAAGCCCCTGTTGCGCCGCGAGGTTACCCAAGACGATATTATTCGCCTAACCGAAATCCGGATTAAACGCATATCAAAATTCGACTCTTTTAAAGCTGATGAATATATTAAAAAACTGGAAGAGGAGATGGAGGAGACAAAAGATAACCTGGCCAATATTGTCCGGTTTGCCATTGCTTACTTCGAGAATTTATTGAAAAAATACGGTGCCGGCCGGGACCGCAAAACGCAAATCCGGACGTTTGATGTGGTATCGGCGCAGAAAGTAGCCATAGCCAATCAGAAATTATATGTAAATGCTGCTGATGGTTTCGTGGGGTATAATCTTAAAAAGGACGAGAAGGCGGTATTTGTCTGCGATTGCTCTGATATGGATGATATTATTGCCATCACGAAAGACGGGAAGTTTAGGGTTACCAAAATTGCCGAAAAAACGTTTGTGGGCAAGGATATTATTTACGCTGGTATCTACAATAAAAATGATGAACACATGGTGTACAACATGATTTACGTAGATGGTAAAACGGGTATTTCGTACGCCAAACGCTTTTCGGTAAACGGTATTACCCGCGATAAGGAATATGATTTAACCAAAGGCAATAAAGGTTCTAAGGTTCATTATTTAACCGCCAATCCCAACAGCGAATCGGAAGTAGTAACTCTTAACCTGGTGCCAACTGCTACCGCTCGCATTAAAGCTTTCGATTACGATTTTGCTGAGCTGATGATTAAAGGCAAAGGCTCACAGGGTAACATGGTTACTAAGTACCCGGTTAAAAAAGTGGTACAGAAAAGCCGGGGCGAATCGACGCTGGGTGGTCGCGAAATATACTACGACGAGGTTATTGGTCGTTTAAATACTGAATCGCGTGGCCGGTACCTGGGCAGCTTCAATACCGAAGATACCATTTTGGTGCTGTATAAAGACGGAACGTACGAGCAAACTACGTTTGAACTAACAAACCACTACGATGTGCAGAATATTGAGATCATCGAGAAGTTTGATCCCGAGAAAGTAATTACGGCGGTACATTACGATGGCGAGAATAAAAACTATTACGTTAAACGTTTCCGCATCGAGACCAGCACAGTGGGCAAGAAATTCTCGTACCTGAACGATTCAAAGGGTTCTAAATTGGTAGCCCTTTCAACGCAAGCGGAACCAATGGCCGAAGTGAAGTACCAGAAAGATAAAAAAGGCGAAAAAATTACCGAAACCATTAATTTAAATATTTTTATTGATGTAAAAGGTTGGAAAGCAACTGGTAATAAATTAAATTACTTTAAATTACATAACATCCAGATTCTGGATAATCCGGAAGAAGAAGTTAAACCGGTTGCTCCGGCAAAGCAAGTGAAAAAAGTACCAAACCCAGTATTGGTAAACCTGCCCGCTGAAAAACAAGTAATTGTAGAAAAAGAAGCAACCTATTCTCTGGAAATGAGTAATATAGATGAAACCGACGAGAAGCCAAAGAAAGAAAAAAGGCAGTTAAATTTATTTTAAAAATTGATTTAATCATATTTAACTTTTAGGGCTGGATAAATTGATATGTCTACAAAGTTTAAGATTGCATTTATAGGCGCCTTTACCTGGCTGGCTTTTGCTAGCCAGGTATTTGCCTCTTTACCTTCTGACGAGCTCTTAAAAGAAGCGAACCAACTTTATCTGGAAAATAAAGATGGTGAAGCCCTGAAAAAATTTCAGTTAGTTTTAAAAGAACAACCCAACAGTTACGAAGCGCTTTATAAAATTTGTCTGTTGGATTTACGCATAGGTTCGCGCTATACCGATGAAACCCAAAAGCTGCAGTTTTTTACAGCAGCCAAAGAACACGCCGAAAAAGCTCTGGAAGTAAACCCTATGGGTGCCGATGCCCATTATGTGATGGCGGCTTCCTTAAACAACCTTTCCATGGTTACAGGTTTAAAAGAGCGGATTATCAACCTCAAAACCATAAAAAAGCATCTTGATAAAGCCTTAGCCATAAACCCGCAACACGCTGCCGCCTGGCAGCTAATGGGGCGCTGGCACTACAAAGCGGCCAATTTAAACGTGCTAGAATGTACGGCTTCTAAATTAATTATTGGTGGTGTACCGGTTGGCGCGAGTAACTATAACGCCATAGAGGCTTTGCAAAAAGCTATTTTTTTTAATCCCCAGAACATCAGCAGTTATTACGACCTGGCCATTATTTACCGCGATATGAAAGACAAGGAAAAAAGCGTTGCTATTCTGGAAAAAGCAGTAAAGCTGGAACTTGTTACCGCCGACGATTTAGAACTAAGCCGCCGGTGCAAAGCCTTGCTGAACTCCTACGGCGTACAGCCAGCATAAAAAGTCTTTTACTTTTTATATTTTAGCCTCTCCATTTTCACCTTTATCATTTGGCCGATAGCTATTTAGTAATAAATTTAAAGCTTTTCTTTCTCCGGCTTTCAGAAATATTCCTTCCCTAATATTATCCAGGCATAGCTTATTGGTTAAGGGTTACATTTGGACAGAATTTGTTTAGTAAAAACTCTAAAAAAGGCTAAAACACCGCAGGTAATATTATTACCACTTAGTCATCTATTTACTTGCCGGCAGAAATATCCGGGCTGGTATTTTACCTTTTACCAAAACACCAAACAAGTTTTGTTAGGGTTTACCTGAAGTGCAAAGTGCCCGGCTTTAATATGTAAACAACCATGCCTTATTATAAGGTGTTTGCGGCAGTTAAGGTGTGGTTTTATAGTTTGCTTTTACAGCTTTGATAAGGTATGGCCTAATATTATTTTGTGGATATAACAGAATTAATAATATTTTTGCGTTTTGGTTATAGGTATGAGCAGTGCACAAAAAAGTATTTTTTGGCTGAACGCCATTTTTTGGCTGCTGTTGTCGGCTTGTACTACGGAGGTGGTTAACCGGGATCCCATGGTAAACCTGAACCGGATAACGGCCGGCGAAATAAAACTTGCCGATTTAAACCAGGCGTTGCGGCAAAACCAGAATAATGCGGGACTTTATGCCAAGAGGGCTAAAATTTACTTGCAGCAAAAAGAACTGGAACAGGCTTTAACCGATATTGACCAGGCCATTCGGTTAAACCACAACCAGGAGGAGTTTTATTTCTGGAAAGCAGTAATATTGCGGGAGAGTGACCGCTTAACCCAAGCTTTGGCCTTAGCCGATGAAGCAGAGAGTTTAGGTTTAAAAGACCCGAACAATTATTTGTTGCAAGCAGAATTGCTTCTGAAGAAGAAACGTTTTGCCGAAGCATTGGATAAAGTTAACCAGGTATTAAACGAAGATCCGGATAATTCTTTTGGCTTATATTATAAAGGGCTTGCCCGGGCTTCTTTAGGCGATACCGCTTCGGCGGTGGTGCTGTACCGCCGGACCATAAGAGCGGCACCGGATTTCGTATTTCCGTATCTGCAACTGAGTAGTATATATAATGCGCAGTTTAATTATGAAGTAGCCAACCGGTATATACAAAACGCTGCCCGCCTGGATAGTACCAATGGGTTTTTGTGGTACCAGCGCGGATTGCGGTATAGTGGCCTTAAAAAAGCAGATAGTGCTTACGTTTGTTTTGGCCAGGCCATTCAGCAGGACCCCGGTTTGTACCTGGCCCGTTACCAATTAGGTTTGCTGGATTATAAACGTGCCAACTTTACGGGTGCCGCGGCCCAAATGACCCAGGTTAAAACCAATGCGCCTAATTTGCCCATGGTGTCCGAAATATTGGCCGAGAGTTACGAAAAAACAGGGCGGTACAAAGAGGCGTTAGCCGAATATTATAAAATATTACGGCGGAAGCCAAACGATGTCCGTACCATGTGGGGCGTACGCCGTTCTAATTATGCTTTGTATAAAATAAAGCGCGACAGTGTAAACCGCTTGCGGTACCCCAATTTTAATTTTAGAGATACTACTAATTATAATATAATTATCAATGATTAACATCACATTGCCTGACGGCTCGGTAAGACAGTATAATGCTGGGGTAACCGGTATGGAAATTGCCGCCAGTATCAGTGAAGGCTTGGCCCGAAATGTTTTAGCCGTTAAAGTAAATAACCAGGTTTGGGACCTTAACCGGCCAATAGAAAATGATGCTCCCGTGCAACTGCTTACCTGGAACGATGAAGAAGGTAAAGCTACTTACTGGCATTCTTCGGCGCACTTAATGGCCGAAGCATTAGAAGCTTTGTACCCCGGCGTAAAATTTGGCATTGGTCCGGCTATTGAAAACGGCTTTTATTACGATATAGATTTGGGTGGCCGCATTTTATCGCAAGACGATTTTGGGGCTATTGAACAAAAAATGCTGGAACTGGCCCGCCAAAAAAGCGATTATATACGTAAGCCGGTACCTAAAGCCGAAGCCATTGAATATTTTACCCAAAAAGGCGACCAATACAAACTGGATTTGCTCGAAGGTTTAGAAGACGGCCAGATTACCTTTTATTCCCAAGGCAATTTTGTTGATCTTTGCCGCGGGCCACACATTCCGAATACCGGCTTTATTAAACCCGCCAAACTCATGAATGTGGCTGGTGCTTACTGGCGCGGCGACGAAAAACGGGAACAGCTAACCCGCGTATACGCCATTACTTTCCCGAAACAAAAAGAACTTACCGAATACCTGGAGCGCCTGGAAGAGGCCAAACGCCGCGACCACCGTAAACTGGGTCGCGAACTGGAATTATTTGCCTTCTCCGAAAAAGTAGGGATGGGTTTACCTTTGTGGTTACCCAAAGGCACAATGTTACGCGAGCGCTTGGAAAATTTTATGCGCAAAGCCCAAACCCGGGCTGGTTACCAGCAGGTAGTAACGCCCCACATCGGCAGCAAAGAGCTTTACATTACTTCTGGTCACTACGAAAAATACGGTGCCGATTCTTTCCAACCCATCCGTACACCCAACGAAGGGGAGGAGTTCCTGCTTAAACCCATGAACTGCCCGCACCATTGTGAAATTTACAAAACCAAACCCCGTTCTTACCGCGATTTACCTTTGCGTTTAGCAGAGTTTGGTACCGTATACCGTTACGAACAAAGCGGGGAATTGCACGGTTTAACCCGCGTACGGGGCTTTACCCAAGATGATGCACATATTTTCTGTCGGCCGGACCAAGTAAAAGAAGAGTTTATAAAAGTAATAGATCTGGTTTTATATGTATTTAAGGCTTTAGGTTTTACCGATTATACCGCCCAAATATCGTTGCGCGACCCAGAAAATAAAGCAAAATACATTGGAACCGACGAAGCCTGGGCGAAAGCCGAAAGCGCAATTATTGAAGCATCGCAGGAAAAAGGTTTGCCTACAGTTACCGAGTTAGGCGAAGCCGCTTTTTACGGACCTAAGCTAGACTTTATGGTAAAAGATGCTTTGGGCCGGAAATGGCAGCTGGGTACCATTCAGGTAGATTATAATTTGCCCGAACGTTTCCAGTTAGAATATACTGCCCCAGACAATACCAAACAACGGCCGGTAATGCTGCACCGGGCACCTTTTGGCTCTTTAGAGCGGTTTGTGGCTGTATTAATAGAACATTGTGGCGGTAATTTCCCGATTTGGTTAAGTCCGGATCAGTTTGCCATTTTGCCGATTTCTGAAAAATACCACGAATACGCCGAAGTTGTATACCAACGTTTATTGCAGGAAGATATCCGGGGCTTCATCGATTCGCGCGACGAAAAAATAGGTCGTAAAATACGCGATGCCGAAGTAAAGAAGGTGCCTTACATGATTATTGTAGGCGAAAAAGAGCAGGAAAATAACGAGGTATCAGTACGTAAGCACGGCCAGGGCGACATGGGCAGTATTTCGGTAGATGCTTTTATTGCCGATTTTAAAAGCATGGTAGCGGATATTTTAAGTAAAAATTAGAAATTATTTTTAAAATAATTTTATAAGTGCGATATTTGCACCTTCATTGTAAAACCGTTATTTAAAGGAGACAAAATTATCAATACAAATACAAACAAGCGGATGCCGCAACGGGGAGTTGTTGAGGAGCCTTACAAAATCAATAATAAGATTCTGGCTCGGCAGGTAAGATTGGTTGGTGATAATATAGAAACCGGGGTTTATGCTACCGATGAAGCATTACGCTTGGCTCGTGAGCAAAACCTGGATTTAGTAGAAATTTCACCGAAAGCGGAGCCGCCGGTTTGTCGTATTGTTGATTACTCTAAGTTTAAATACGACTTAAAGAAGAAACAGCGGGAAATGAAGGCCAAAACCCAGAAAGTGGTAACAAAAGAAATCCGCTTTGGCCCCAATACCGATGACCACGACTTTGAATTTAAAGTAAAACATGCCCGTGCCTTTTTAGAAGATGGTGCCAAAGTTAAAGCTTATGTGCACTTTGTAGGCCGTACCATTGTATTTAAAGAAAGAGGTGAAGTACTGCTGTTGAAGTTTGCCCAGGCCCTGGAAGAGGTAGCCAAAGTAGAGCAACTGCCCAAGCTGGAAGGTAAACGTATGTTTTTATTCCTGAGTCCGAAACCAAAAAAATAAATATTGCCCCGGTTAATTTTTTGCCGGGTAAGAGTTCTCATTAATTCTTAAATTTCTAAATAATGCCAAAAGTTAAAACTAAATCTGGTGCAAAAAAGCGGTTTTCTTTAACGGGCACAGGCAAGATTAAGCGTAAACACGCTTTTAAAAGCCACATCCTGACGAAGAAAACAACTAAGCAGAAAAGAGCTTTAACCCACGTAGGTCTGGTAAGTGAAGCCGACGAAAAACGTGTTAAAGCCATGCTTAACATCTAAAATTATTTTTCACCCGGGGCCTGGTAAAAAGAATTCCCATGGAATCACCAATCTCCAAAAATTAAATTAAAATGCCAAGATCAGTCAATGTCGTAGCTGCCCGACATAAAAGAAAGCGGATTATGAAACTGGCAAAGGGTTACTTCGGACGTCGGAAAAACGTTTGGACGGTTGCCAAGAATGCCATTGAAAAAGGTTTAGTTTATGCTTACCGCGATCGGAAAGCGAAAAAAAGAGATTTCCGGGCTTTATGGATTCAGCGTATTAATGCTGGCGCGCGGGAATACGGTTTATCTTATTCCCAATTAATGGGTGGTCTCAAAAAAGCCAACATCAACCTTAACCGAAAAGTGCTAGCCGATTTAGCTTTAAATCATCCGGCTGCTTTTAAAGGCATAATTGAGAAAGTTAAATAACTTTATCTTCTATAATAAAAAAAGCTTAGCTATCTGCTAAGCTTTTTTTATTATAGGCAAATTTGTTGCTGCGATATTTTAGTATTTATATATTACCAAAAATAAAAAAAGCCTTAAGTTATAAACTTAAGGCTTGTGTAGCGGGGAGGGGAGTTGAACCCCTGACCTCAGGGTTATGAATCCTGTGCTCTAACCAACTGAGCTACCCCGCCGTGTAATTGGGAGTGCAAATGTATAAATAAGATAATAAGTACCCAACTTTTAGCGTAAAAAAAATTACTAAAATCCGTAATCATCTGTTACCCTACACCTTAAATTACATGCTATGAATAAGCATAAATTTGTCTGCGAGTATCCTATCAATGCATCTCCCCGAATGATTTATCCGTACCTGAGCTCCCCGAGCGGGTTAGAACAATGGTTTTGCGATAAAGTTATGATTGATGAAGATAAACACTATAACTTTGTTTGGGACAATCAAAACCATTTTGCCGAAATGAATAGTCATCGCACAAATAAATCGGTACGGTTTGTGTTCTTAGCCGATGGCAAAAAGCATGAGCCCGATCCCAATTATATGGACTTTACCATTGAGACCAGCGAACTGACACAAGAACAGTATTTGCGGGTAATCGACTATTCCGAAGAAGAAGATATGGAAGAAATGGCAGAATTATGGGACGGGTTAATTGTGGGTTTGCGTGAAATTATTGGCGGTTGATTTTCGTTTGATTATATAGCGGAAAAGCCTGTTTAAACCCAGCAATATTATGTTGCTTTAACTTTACATGAAAAAGTTAGATAAATTAATTGTAAAATCTTTTTTAGGTCCTTTTTTCTTAACGTTTGCGGTAGTAGAATTTATTTTACTAACCCAATACATGCTTAAATACCTCGATGACCTGGTGGGTAAAGATTTGGGTGGGGGTATTATTTTGCAATTATTGGGCTATTTTAGCTTAAACATGGTGCCGGTAGCCTTGCCGCTGGCGGTATTGCTGTCGTCGCTCATGACGTTTGGTAACCTGGGCGAGCACCACGAACTTACTGCTATTAAAACTTCCGGCATTTCGTTGCTGCGCATTTTAAGGCCGGTGTTTTTTATAGCGGTGCTATTGTCGGTGGGGGCATTCTTCTTTAACGAAAATATTGTACCCAAAGCAAACCTGAAAGCTTATAGCTTGTTGTGGGATATCCGGCAAAAGAAACCCTCGTTAGATATCAGAGAAAAAATATTTTATAACGGCATACCGGGCTACAGCATTAAGGTCGATAAAAAATTTGATGACGGCTCAACCTTAAAAGGCGTAATGATTTACGACCATTCGCAAGCGAATGGCAACCGAAATGTTATTTTGGCCGATTCAGGGCGGATGTATACCAAATTTAACGACCAGTTTCTGGCGCTGGATTTATTTAACGGGCAAATGTTTGCCGAAGAGGCACAAGGTTCCATGACTGCTCCCGGTAATAGCGGCGCTGGTTTTTTCCGGCAAAAATTTAATTCGCAAAAAATCCTTTTTAATTTATCATCTTTTAACCTTGACCGTACCCGCGAAGAATTGTTCAAGGGCAGCAAGATGATGATGAACACAAAAGAACTGAAGCATGTAACCGACTCGCTCCGGACCAAGCTGCGGCTGGAAAAGAAAGCCATGAGTTACCAGATTAGCCCGTATTATACGTACTTGCCCATCGATTCTGCCCGGCGTGCCAAACCCATTGTAAAGGCCAAAGTAGCTAAACGCGAAATACCCCCCATTTCGCGTGATGTATATGCCCAAGCAGCTAATAAAGCCCGCAATATCCGGAGTTTTACCACCACTTCTACCGAATCGCAGAAAGTAACGTACCGCGATGCCAATAATTATGAAATCGAAATTTTTAAAAAATATACCCAATCGGCGGCTTGCCTTATTATGTTTTTAATTGGCGCGCCGTTAGGAGCCATTATTAAGAAAGGTGGCTTAGGTATGCCGGTAATTATTTCTATTTTATTTTTTATAATTTACTACGTGCTCACCATTTTAGGTGAAAAATGGGGGCGTGAAGGATTGGTAATTGTGCCGGCTGGTATGTGGGCGGCCAACATGATTTTATTACCGGTTGGCTTTTTCTTTTTATACCAGGCCCGTAACGATTCTAACTTGCTCGAAATTGATTTCTGGCGTAAATTAAGTCTCCGGCTGAAAAAAAAGAATATATAATGCTTGTAAAGATTTGTAAAAAACTTTATAATAATGAAACAAATTTGTATCTTTGCGGCTTATATAAAAATACTCGGAAATAGTTTGATAAGTAGTAATACCCGATGAAATTAACAACTGAAGCGAAACAAGAAATTTTTGAAAAAAACAGTTTAAGTAAATCTAAAACTGATACCGGTTCTCCAGAATCACAAATCGGTCTGTTTACCCACCGTATAAACCACCTGACAGAGCATCTGAAAGAAAATAAAAAAGATTTTTCTACTCGTTTAGGTTTGCTTAAGCTGGTTGGTAAGCGCAGAAGATTATTAAATTATTTATCTAAAACTGATATTGAAAGATACCGGGCTATTATAGTCGAATTAGGTATCAGAAAATAATATATTAGGGAATTCATTACACGGATTCCCTAATATTTTTTAGACCTTTTCTTTTTTCCTCCATCACTTCTTTGCCAGGCGCCTGCCTGGTTTATTAATTTAATGTAGAATGTCTTATAAAGTAGTAAATAAAACTATAAGGCTAGCCGACGGTCGGGAAATTACCCTGGAAACCGGAAAACTAGCCAAACAGGCCGATGGGTCCGTAGTCGTGAAAATGGGTAATACCATGTTGCTGGCTACGGTAGTATCGGCTAAAGAAGCTCGTGCCGGCGTAGACTTTTTGCCTTTGTCGGTAGATTATCAGGAGAAATTTGCTTCTTCTGGTAAAATTCCCGGTGGGTTTTTAAAACGCGAAGCCCGCTTATCGGATTATGAAATTTTAATTAGCCGTTTAGTTGACCGGGTATTGCGCCCAATGTTTCCGGACGATTATCATGCCGAAACCCAGGTGCTGATTAGCTTAATTTCGGCTGATACCGAAATTTTACCGGATGCTTTGGCTGCTTTAGCGGCTTCGGCTGCCATTTCGGTTTCCGATATTCCGTTTAATGGTCCTATTTCTGAAGTTAGGGTAGCACGTATTGAAGGGCAGTTTATTATCAATCCTACTTTAACTGATTTAGGCCGGGCTGATATTGACTTAATCGTGGGCGGATCAATAGAAGGTGTGGCCATGGTGGAAGGCGAAATGAACGAGGTTTCAGAAGAAGAAATGCTCGCCGCCATTCAGTTTGCGCACGAAGCTATCAAAGATCAGTGCCGGGCTCAGGTAGAATTTGCCCAGGAAGTGGGCGCTACCGAAAAGCGTGAATATTCGCACGAGACCAACGATGAAAATCTAAAGAACGAAATTTACCAATTTGCTTACGAAAAAGCTTACCAAGTAGCCAACAGTGCTAACCCGGTAAAAGCCGAACGGAAAAAAGCTTTTGGCGCCATTAAAAAAGAGTACCTGGAATCTTTAAGCGCCGACCAGGAAGTAAACGAAGAGCTTGTTTCTAAATATTACCACGATGCCGAAAAAGCAGCAGTGCGTAATGTAGTTTTAAATGAGCGCGTGCGTTTAGATGGTCGTAAGCTGGATGAAATTCGGCCGATTTGGTCAGAAGTAAATTATTTGCCTTCTACCCACGGATCGGCTGTTTTTACGCGCGGCGAAACACAATCTTTAACCACGGTAACCTTAGGTACTAAATTAGACGAGCAGATGATTGATGGCGCGATGTTCTCGGGCTACAATAAATTTATTCTGCACTATAATTTCCCGGCGTTTTCTACCGGCGAAGTAAAACCCAACCGCGGACCCGGCCGGCGCGAAGTAGGCCACGGTAATCTGGCGATGCGGGCTTTACGCAAAGTGTTGCCCAATGAAGAAGAAAACCCCTATACCATCCGGATTGTATCGGATATTCTGGAATCGAACGGTTCTTCTTCTATGGCTACCGTTTGTGCGGGTAGTTTAGCCCTGATGGATGCCGGTGTGCAAGTAAAAGGACCAGTAGCTGGTATTGCAATGGGTTTGATTACCGATACCGAAACCGGTAAATTTGCCGTATTATCGGATATTCTGGGCGATGAAGACCATTTAGGCGATATGGACTTTAAAGTGGCCGGTACGGCAAAAGGTATTACTGCCTGCCAAATGGATATCAAGGTTTTAAGCTTAAGCAACGATGTGTTGTCGCAAGCTTTAACCCAGGCTAAACAAGGCCGATTACATATTTTAGGCGAGATGGCCAAAACCATTGCCGAACCTAATCTGGATTACAAACCTCATACACCACGTTCGCATAACTTAATTGTAGACAAAGAATTTATTGGGGCAATTATCGGACCGGGCGGAAAAGTAATTCAGCAAATTCAGAAAGATACTGGTGCTACCATCCAGATTGAAGAGAAAAACGAAAAAGGATACGTAAATATCTTTGCCGTTAACCTCGACAATATGCAGGAAGCCGTTCGGAAAATAAAAGCCATTGTGGCAGTTCCCGAAATAGGGGAAGTGTACGAAGGTAAAGTTAAATCTATTCAGCCGTACGGTGCTTTTGTAGAGTTTATGGCGGGCAAAGATGGCCTGCTGCACATTTCTGAAGTAAAGTGGGAACGCCTGGAATCGCTGGAAGGAGTACTGGAAGTAGGGGAAGAAATAAAAGTGAAGCTGATGGATATCGATAAGAAAACCGGTAAATTCAAATTGTCTCGGAAAGCTTTATTGCCGAAACCGGAAAATGCCGGCCAAAAAAATTAAGCTGGGCATTAGCGAACTAATTTAAGTAGAAAAGCAGTTAGCAAATAGAACATTACAAAGACCGGCATCTGAATTAAAACAGATGCTGGTTTCTAACATTAGGGTTTTGTATGCAGAAGAGACTTTTCTTCTGCCTGGTTTGGTCCGGTTTAAATACAAAGCTTTATAGGTAACTAACTGAAAGTAAAAGATTAATATAGAATTATTTCAAAGATACGCTAAATGAGACAGCTTAAAATAAGTAAACAAATTACCAACCGGGAAAGCCAGTCGCTGGATAAATATTTGCAAGAGATTGGCAAGGTTGATTTGCTTACTCCCGACGAAGAAGTTACATTAGCCCAACGCATTAAAGAAGGAGACCAGTTTGCGTTGGAAAAATTAACCAAAGCCAACTTACGCTTTGTGGTATCGGTAGCCAAACAATATCAGAACCAAGGTTTATCTTTAGGCGATTTAATTAACGAAGGCAACTTAGGCTTAATTAAAGCGGCTAAACGTTTTGATGAAACCCGTGGTTTTAAATTTATATCTTATGCCGTATGGTGGATTCGCCAATCTATTTTGCAGGCTTTGGCCGAGCAGTCGCGGATTGTGCGTTTACCTTTAAACCGGGTAGGTTCTTTAAATAAAATCTCAAAATCGTTCTCTGAACTGGAGCAAAAATTTGAGCGCGAACCATCGCCTGAAGAAATTGCCGAAGTGCTGGAATTAACTACTTCAGAAGTAGTAGATACACTTAAAATTTCTGGTCGTCACGTATCGGTAGATGCCCCCTTTGTACAAGGCGAAGAAAACCGGTTATTAGATGTACTGGAAAATGAAGATGAAGAATCGCCGGATACTGGCCTGATGAATGATTCATTACGTAAAGAAGTACAACGGGCCTTATCAACTTTGACCAAACGCGAAGCCGATGTTATAACCTTATACTTTGGATTAAACGGGGAGCATTCTTTAACCCTCGAAGAAATTGGAGAGAAATTTAACCTGACCCGCGAACGGGTACGGCAAATAAAAGAAAAAGCGATCCGCCGGTTACGTCATACATCCCGCAGTAAAGCCTTAAAACCTTATTTAGGCTAATTATCAAAAATAAAATTAAAAGCCTTAACCTTCCGTTAAGGCTTTTTTATTGGGCTATTATTCTTAGCCCGTTTAGTATATTTATTTTTCTGAAAGAGGGGCTACTGGCAAAAAGAAAAGCAGGTAAATAAGCTGCCGAATATTTTGTAATATTGCACCCACAAAAAAACACCTTAATTCTCATGGATTCCCAAGTCATTAAATGTCTGATTATAGGTTCCGGACCTGCTGGCTATACGGCTGCCATTTATGCGGCCCGGGCCGGTCTGCAGCCGGTAATGTACCAGGGCTTACAACCCGGCGGGCAACTAACCATAACCAATGATGTAGAAAATTATCCGGGTTACGCCAATGGCATAAACGGTCCTCAGATGATGGAAGACTTTAAAGCCCAGGCACTCCGGTTTGGTACCGATATCCGGTATGGTATTGCCACGGCCGTCGATTTTTCCGGTCAGCCCCATAAAGTAACCATCGATGATAATATTACCTTAGAAGCACATACCGTTATTATTGCCACCGGGGCCTCGGCCAAGTGGTTAGGCATTGAATCGGAGGCTCGCCTGAACGGCAACGGTGTTTCGGCTTGTGCCGTTTGCGATGGCTTCTTTTACCGCAACCAAGAAGTAGCCATTGTGGGGGCCGGCGATACCGCCTGCGAAGAAGCTACCTACCTGTCTAACTTATGTTCTAAAGTTTACATGATTGTGCGCCGTAGTGAAATGCGCGCGTCGCAGATTATGCAAAACCGGGTTAAAAACAATCCTAAAATAGAAATATTGTGGAACTCTGTTACAGAAGAAATTCTGGGCGAGCACGCTGTGGAGGGAGTAAGGGTTAAAAATCTGGAGACCCAAACCGCGCAGCAAATTCCGGTAACCGGCTTTTTTGTGGCTATTGGCCACGAACCAAATTCTAAAATATTCAGAGAGTACATTAACCACGACGAAAATGGTTATTTACGCACCATACCGGGTACTTCTCAAACCAATATTGATGGAATATTTGCCTGCGGCGATGTGCAGGATTTTGTGTACCGGCAAGCTGTAACGGCCGCCGGCACGGGCTGCATGGCCGCTCTGGACGCCGAACGCTACTTAGCCGCCAAAGAAATACACTAACCAATTGCCGCAGATAAGCGGTTTAACGAAACTTTAAGCAATAAAAATAGCTGCAAAGGGTTAATTACCCATAAACCCGGCCTTTTAAATAAGGCCGGGGCGCTGCTAAATTTAAAGTCTGATGTTATTGAGTAAAACAAAATTAAAATATTTATTTATCCTCTTATTTTTGCTGCTGGGCACCTTAACGGGGTATGCCCAAAAAAAAGGCAGCAACAAAAATAATTCTAAATCAAAAGATTTTTTCAAGGTAAAATCGCCCGAAATAAAATACGTCCGGCCCGATACCACCATTTTACTGAAGTACGAAGAATTTCCGGACAGTAAATCTGACGCGAATAAATCAGTTCCTTTTAACCCGGCCAAAAAGCTGTCTATTGTAAGCGAAGATACCTCTACCTTAGATTTGGGGCAGCAAAGTATTGTAGAAATGTCGGAGCAAGTGTTAGTAGACAGTACCTGGATAAAAGTGGCCGGTTATTATGCCATTTGGGATACCCGCAATATAAATCCTTACCAAATGGATGGCCGCAATATTAAAGAGGAAATTCCTTTAAAATTAGTAGATGCTCAAAATAAGCGGTTCAGCAAAATGCCCCTGATTACTACTCCTATAACCTCTGATTTTGGATTTAGGGGATATCGCTGGCATTACGGTACTGATTTGGATTTAGAAACCGGCGATTCTGTACGCGCTGCTTTTGATGGCGTAGTACGTATTTCTAAATACGATGGCGGCGGTTATGGTAATTACCTGGTAGTAAGACATTATAATGGTTTAGAAACCCTGTATGGCCATTTAAAACAAGGTTTGGTGCAAGTAGGTCAGTACGTGAAAGCCGGCGAGTTAATTGGCTGGGGCGGTAACACCGGCCGCAGTACCGGCTCGCATTTGCATTTTGAAGTACGCTATCAAGGCAATCCCCTGGATCCGGAGCGGTTATACGATTTTCCCGATTATGCTTTAATGTCGGAGCAATTTACTGTAACTGCATCGTTGTTTAATTATTACAACCAGGCCAAAAAAGTGCGTACCCGGTCGGTCGTTTCGCATAAAATTCGCAGCGGCGATACGCTCAGCGGCATTGCTAAACGCTACGGGGTAAGTGTAAGTCAATTAACCCGGTTAAATGGCATTTCTGCCCGAACAACTTTGCGGCCTGGCCGCAGCATCCGAATTAAATAATTAAAATGAAACTTGATATTCTGGCCTTTGCCTCTCACCCCGATGATGTAGAATTAGGCTGTTCTGGTACCATTCTGGCCCATATCCAAGCCGGTAAAAAAGTTGGTGTAGCTGATTTAACCCAAGGCGAACTAGGCACCCGGGGTACACCTGAAATCAGAGCCCAGGAATCGGCTGTGGCTTCGCAGCTATTAGGGCTGCATGCGCGGGTAAACTTAAATTTAGCTGATGGTTTTTTCATGAACGATCGGGAACATCAGTTAGAGCTTGTAAAGGTCGTGCGGCAATTCCGGCCCGAAATTGTTTTAATGAATGCCATTCATGATCGGCACCCGGACCACGGCCGCGGATCGGCTTTGGCTTCGGATGCTTGTTTTTTAGCCGGTTTAAAACAGATAAAAACTTACGATGCCGCTGGGCAGGAACAGGAAGCCTGGCGACCGAAAGTTGTTTACCATTATATACAAGACCGCTTTATTAAGCCCGATTTGGTGGTAGATATAACCGACTTTTGGGAGCAAAAGGTAAAAACTATTAAAGCCTTTAAATCGCAGTTTTTTGATCCCGAAAATACCAGCCCCAATACGTATATATCAGGGCCGGATTTTCTGAATTTTGTTGAAGCCCGCGCCCGGGAAATGGGGCACTCCATTGGTGTTACCTTTGGCGAAGGGTTTACCAAAGAGCGCAATATTGGCGTACGCAACCTTTTTGATTTAATTTAAAGCTAAAACAGCGTTCTGTTTTTGCGCCAGTTAGAAGTAACCGGTCCGGTTTCGGTTGTACTGGTTGCTACATTAGCAGATGACTGGCTGTAAATAAATGCAGCCAATACGCCGGCTAATTGCATTTCATCGTCGGCAGGAGCAGGGGCTAAAAGGGTTGGTTCAAAATAATTCTGAATAAATTTGGTGTCGAAGTTGCCAGAGCGGAAAGCCTCGTGTGTCATTACAAATTTCCCGAAGGCCAAAGTATTCTGAATACCGGTAATTTCGTACTCTTCTATGGCCCGGACCATGCGGGCAATTGCTTCGGACCTATCCTGTCCGTACGTAATCAATTTGGCGATCATGGGATCGTAAAAGATAGGAATAGCCATTCCTTCGCTAAAAGCATCGTCTACCCGCACGCCCGGACCTTGCGGCGTTTTGTAAGTGGTTAGGGTGCCAATATCCGGTAAAAAATTATTTTGCGGATCTTCGGCATAAACCCGGAGCTCTATGGCGTGGCCGTTAATTTTTAAATCTTCCTGCCCGAAAGATAAAGGCTGGCCCTGGGCAATTTTTATTTGCTCTTTTACTAAATCTAAGCCGGTAATAAATTCGGTAACCGGGTGCTCTACCTGTAACCGGGTATTCATTTCCAGGAAATAGAAGTTATGGTTTTCGTCGAGTAAAAATTCTACTGTGCCGGCCCCTACGTAATTACAAGCCTGGGCAACTTTAACGGCGCATTTACCCATTTCGTCTCTTAAGGCCGGGGTAAGTACCGCCGATGGCGCTTCTTCAATTACTTTCTGATGGCGCCGCTGAATAGAGCATTCACGCTCAAACAGGTGTACCAGGTGGCCATGTTCGTCGCCGAGTACCTGTATTTCGATGTGGCGCGGCGAACCAATATATTTCTCAATAAAAACAGAGCCATCGCCAAATGCCGAAAGTGCTTCGTTAACGGCTAATTGCATACTTTCGGTAAATGAGTCGGCATCGTTAACAATGCGCATCCCCTTGCCGCCGCCCCCGGCACTGGCTTTAATCAAAATAGGGAAACCAACTTCTGCCGCAATTTTTTGTGCTTCGGCTACGTCGGTAATGGCGGTTTCGGTACCTGGTACCATGGGTATATGGTATTGGGCTACTGCCGCTTTTGCGGCCAGCTTACTCCCCATCAGACTAATAGAATCTGGCCGGGGACCGATAAAAATTATTCCGGCGGCCGCTACCGCGCTAGCAAACTCGGCGTTTTCTGATAAAAAGCCGTAGCTCGGATGCACCGCATCTACTTTTAATTTTTTACAGGCAGCCAGAATGGCATCTATTTTCAGGTAAGAGTCCGCCGATTTAGACCCACCCACCCAGACCGCTTCGTCGGCATATTGTACGTGGCGGGCATTCCGGTCGGCATCGCTGTAAATGGCCACCGTTTTAATGCCCATTTCTTTCGCTGAACGCATTACCCGTAAAGCAATTTCGCCCCGGTTAGCCACCAATATTTTATTTATGCTTTTCATGCCTGCTTCCAAAATATTTTTGCTGCCAAAGAAACACTTTTCCGGCGAAACTAAAAACCACGGCTACTACAAATTAGTATAATTGCCCGGCAGTTTAGATTGGATATGAGCAGATATTCCTTAAATTTGTCGCGATAAAAATGGAGCTGTACTTTCCTTTAAAGTATTAACTTTATTTAATTTCTTCATTTAATAAGAAAGATAGTGGATTTATTTCAAAAATTATTGGCCAACCGCGGCCCCTTAGGAAGTCATTCACATTACGCCCACGGTTATTTTACTTTCCCCAAACTCGAAGGAGAAATTCAGCCCCGGATGAATTTTAGAGGTAAACCGGTTTTAACCTGGAGCTTGAATAATTATCTGGGTTTGGCAAATCACCCTGAAGTTCGTAAAATAGATGCTGAAGCCGCCGCCCAGTGGGGTATGGCTACGCCCATGGGCGCCCGTATTATGTCGGGGAACTCTACCCAGCACGAATTACTAGAATCAGAACTGGCTGCCTTTGTGCAGAAAGAAGATGCTTTACTTTTAAATTTTGGCTACCAAGGCGTTATTTCTATAATAGATGCGTTGGTAGATCGCCACGACGTGATTGTATACGATGCCGAATCGCATGCCTGTATTATAGATGGTGTACGGTTGCACCAGGGTAAACGCTTTGTTTATACCCACAACAACATGGATAACCTGGAGAAGCAACTGCAACGCGCCAGTAAAATGGTTGCGGAAACAGGAGGCGCTATTTTGGTTATAACCGAAGGTGTGTTTGGTATGTCGGGTAACCTGGGTAATTTGCCTGAAATTATTGCTTTAAAAGAAAAATACGATTTCCGGTTGTTTATTGATGATGCCCACGGTTTTGGTACACAGGGTAAAACCGGTGCCGGTACCGGCGAGCACTTTGGCGTACAGGATGGCATTGATGTTTACTTCTCTACGTTTGCCAAATCAATGGCCAGCATTGGGGCTTTTGTAGCCGGACCGGAGCAGGTGATTGAATATTTGCGCTACAACATGCGGTCGCAAATATTTGCCAAGTCTTTGCCCATGCCTTTGGTTATTGGCGCCCTTAAGCGTTTGGAGTTGTTGCGTACCCAGCCCCAGCTAAAAGATAAATTGTGGGAAATTACTTATGCCCTGCAAAACGGTTTACGTAGCCGCGGCTTTAATATTGGTACTACCCAATCTTGCGTAACGCCGGTAATCTTAAAAGGCCAGATTCCGGATGCTACCGCTCTCACCCTCGATTTACGCGAAAACTATAATATTTTCTGTTCCATAGTGGTTTATCCGGTAGTTCCTAAGGATGTAATCATGCTTCGTTTAATTCCTACGGCAGCCCATTCTTTGGCCGATGTTGAGGAAACAATTACTGCTTTTGAGAGTATATCCCAGAAATTAGACCAAGGATTGTACTCTAAAGCAACGGCGGTACCTGTTTTGTAATTAAAATCGCTAAAAAAAAGCGTTTTTTTTGCTCCCAATTAGATTTTTACTATATTAGAGCGATCAAATACATGTTCCACACATAAAACAAACCTAATGAACAAGTTTAGTAAAGTTCGAGATTTAGTAATGTCACTTGAGGCTGATTTCGAGAAGTTCTATGAGAAAGGTAATTCTGCAGCGGGCACCCGGGTGCGTAAAGGTATGCAGGATCTGAAAAACTTAGCCCAAGAACTCCGCAAAGAAGTTCAGGACATGAAAAACGCCAATGGCGCCGAAGGCGACAAAGCGAAGTAGTTTTCAGTGAACTTTTTCCTATGGCGTAACTAAATAAGTTACCCTTTCTTTAGAAACCTCTCTGGTTGCTTTTAAACAGCCAGAGAGGTTTTTTTATTAGCCTACTTGTACCAAGTAATAATTTTTCTTTCCTTTTTGTACCACCAGGTATTTGTTGTGCAATAGCTCGTAGGCCTGTCCAGCATCGCTTAACGAAACCTTTTGCCGGTTAATGCTTACACCGCCGTTCTGAATCATGCGTTTGGCCTCGCCTTTCGATTCAAAAATCTGGTTTTGTGACGCATCAGCGAGTAAATCCGTTACGGTAGCGGCGTCGGCATAATCTGCTCTATTTATGTTTACGAGTGGCACCCCTTCAAAAACGGCCAGCAGCATCTCTTCCGATAATTTTTTAAGTGCACTAATATCGCCTTTGCCAAATAATATTTCGGAGGCTTCTACCGCGGCCAGGTAATCTTCGGCCGAGTGTACCCGGGTAGTTACGTCTTTGGCTAATGCTTTTTGCAAGGTCCGTAAATGCGGTGCTTCGTCGTGCTGAACTATTAAAGCTTCAATTTCTTCCTGCGGCAAAAGGGTATACACTTTAATCAGCTTTTTAGCCTCCTCGTCGGCCAGGTTCAGCCAGAACTGGTAAAACTGGTAAGGCGACGTTAAAGCCGGGTCGAGCCAAACATTACCGCCTTCGGATTTGCCAAACTTGGTACCATCTGATTTTGTAACCAATTTACCTACCAAAGCAAAAGCTTTGCCGCCGTCTATGCGCCGGATTAACTCAGTACCCGTGGTAATATTGCCCCATTGGTCAGAGGCACCCATTTGCAGGCGTACGTTTTTGTTCTTATATAAATGATAAAAATCATAACCCTGAATTAACTGATAAGCAAATTCGGTGTAGGAGAGACCTTCGGCCCGGTCGCCTTCTTCGTCGGCATTAATCCGTTTTTTCACCGAATCTTTGCTCATCATGTAGTTAACGGTAATGTGTTTGCCTACTTCGCGCAAAAAGCCCAGGAAGCTAAACTCTTTAAACCAGTCGTAATTATTAACCATTTCGGCCGAGTTGGCACCGCAATCAAAATCCAAAAACTTGGTAAGCTGCTTGTGAATACCAGCCTGGTTGGCTTGTAAAACTTCTTCCGATAATAAATTCCGCTCGGCCGATTTACCGGAAGGGTCGCCGATCATACCAGTGGCGCCGCCTACCAGGGCAACAGGTTTATGGCCGGCCCGCTGCAAGTGCACCAACAACATAATGGTAGCCAAATTCCCGATGTGTAAAGAAGCGGCAGTTGGATCGAAACCAATATATCCGGTGGTCATTTCTTTAGCCAGTTGTTCTTCGGTGCCAGGCATGAAATCGTGCAGCATGCCGCGCCATTTTAATTCACTTATCAGGTTCATACTTAATTTATGAGACAGCCCTTAGAGGCTGTTTTGCTATAATTTTAAATTTGCGCAAAGATATTACAAATATTCAGGCTTGGAATAATTATTGCCTGTAGAATTGCTGCGGGCTTCCGGATTCACATAATTGCTGAAATATCCGGGCCCGGAAAAATTCTTTACTTGTACCTTCGGGTAAGCTGCCGTATTTTTGTTTTATGACTGCCGATGAAATTTTAGTTAAATTAAAGAACAAGCAATACGCGCCCATCTACTTTTTGCAGGGCGAAGAGCCGTATTATATTGATTTAATTGCCGATTATATTGAAGCCAATGTGCTTTCGGAAAGCGAAAAAGGTTTTAACCAGGTAGTTTTGTACGGCAAAGATGTAGATGTAGCCACTATTTTGCTGCAAGCCAAGCGCTACCCCATGATGGCCGAACGCCAGGTGGTAATTGTAAAAGAAGCCCAGGCTACCGCTGATATTGACAAAGAAGCTGGTATAAAGCAGTTAGAAGCTTATTTCCAGAACCCGTTGCCTTCTACGGTATTGGTTTTTTGCTACAAGCACAAGGTTCTCGATGGCCGCAAAGCTTTTGCCAAAACGGTAAACAAGCACGCCGTACTGCTTACTACCAAAAAACTTTACGATAACCAGGTGCCCGGCTGGATAAACAGCTACCTGAAAAACAAAGGTTTGCAGATAAACCCTAAAGCTGTATTACTTTTAAGCGAATACATTGGCGCCGATATTTCGCGCTTAGCCAATGAAATAGACAAGCTGGCTCTAAACCTGAAAGAAGGACAAACCATTACCGAGCATTTGGTGCAGGAGAATGTAGGCATTAGCAAAGATTACAACATTTTTGAACTGCAAACAGCGCTTATTAACCAGGATGTGCTTAAAGCTAACCGCATTGTTAATTATTTTGAGGCAAACCCCAAAAACAATCCTTTAATACCCAGTATAACGCTGCTGTTTAGCTTCTTTGCCAAATTATTGTGTTTGCACGCGGCGCCCGATAAATCCGAAGCGGCCATTAGCAAGAGTTTAGGTAACCGCAGTTTTCTGGTAAAAGAGTATGTTCAGGCTATGCGCATATATAATTATGCCCGTACGGTGCAAGTTATAGGTTTTATCCGGCACGCCGATTTACAAGCCAAAGGTATTACGGGCGGTAACCAGTCGGACGGAGATATTTTAAGGGAATTAATATTTAAAATATTGCATCCGGTGCCCGAAGAAGTTTTGGCGGTATAACTCAATAAAAATTTAGGGGCCGGCGTTATTAAAGCGCACCCCAAAAATCAAATGCTGGTTGTAGCTTTGGCTATAACTGCGTAAGTCTTTTGTAATTTCCGGATAAAACTACTTACCCCGTCCGTTTTTTTATTATTTTTGAAAGCTCAGACAACCTGATCAAAACAGGTTTTAAATATTGGTATGAATAAATTCCATAAGTTAATCATCACCTCGGCGTTGGTGGGAGGTGCTCATTTTGCCGAAGCCCAGCACACCCAGGCCTATACTTCTAAAGAACGTTTTTTCCAGGAAGGGCTCGAGTTGTTCGATCGGCAGCAGTACCGGGCAGCGCAGCAGGCTTTTGCCCGTTACGTAAAAGCCAACCATGATGATACCCGCACGGCCGATGCCCAATATTATTACGCGGTAAGTGGTTTATACCTGCTGCACAACGATGCCGAAAATTTAATTCTGGATTTCGCCAATACGCACCCCACGCACCCCAAAGCTTCGCTGGCTTATTACGAACTGGGTATATTTTACTTTAACAAAAAGAATTACGACAAAGCGGTAGAATATTTAGAGAAAGTACCCACCAACCGCCTGGATAATAAACAAGCCAAAGAAGCCGAGTTTAAGTTAGCGTATTCGTACTTTACCAAAAAAGATTTTAAAAAGGCCAAGCCCTTGTTCGACCGGAATAAAACCGGAGAGCATGATTACGTGTATGCCTCTAATTATTATGCGGGTTACCTAGCTTACCGCGACGGCGATTATGCTGGCGCTAAAAAAGACTTACAAGTAGCCGAAAAGAACGAGGCCTATCGCCCCATTGTGCCTTACATGCTTACCGAAATCATTTACAAAGAAGGTAATATGAAAGAGGTAATTGCTTACGGCGAAAAATCATTAAATAATAAACCTTTGCCCCAAAATGCCGACGAAATCAGGGCTTTGGTCGGAGATGCTTATTTTCAGCAGAACGATTATAAAAACGCGAATAAATATTTTAAAGAATACGCCAAAGGCAAACGCACTTTAGATAAAACCCTGCAGTACAAAATTGGTTTTACCGATTACAAAGTAGGCGATTATAAAAGCGCCGTTAATAACCTCAAAAATGTAGCCAGCCAGAAAGATGCCGTTGGTCAGAACGCTGCTTTTCATTTGGGTCTTAGTTATTTAAAAGAAGATAACAAACAATTTGCCTTAACCGCTTTCGACCAGGCGCGCCGGCAGGAGTTTGACAAACAGGTAACCGAAGCGGCCTACCTGAAATATGCCCAGCTGAACTACGAAACGGGTAACTTTAGCGAAGTAATTAATGCCATGGCGGAGTTTAACAAAAAATTCCCCAAATCTAAATTTGCTTCCGAAGCCGATGATATATTAAGCGAATCTTACCTGAACTCAAATAATTACAGTGAGGCAATCCGGCACATTGAGGCCCTGAGTAACCGGAGCGAACGCATTAACCAAACGTACCAGCGGGTTACTTACTACCAGGCCATCAATTTTTACAACGATAGCCGCTTTCAGGATGCCGTAACATTGCTCGATAAGTCGTTGCAACATCCGTACGACAACGAAATAAAAGCGGCGAGTTATTTCCTGAAAGGCGAAGCTTTTTCGATTGCCCAACGTTACAACGATGCCATTAATAGCTATGGCGCGGTTTTCCGGACTACGAACGCGAATAAAACCGATTATTACCTGAAAACCCGCTACGGCATTGGCTACGCATATTACAACAGCAAACAGTACGACAAAGCTTTAACGCATTTTAGAGCATTTATTTCCGACGATGCCGTAAAAGCCACCAACCCGAATGTAAACGATGCCTTAATCCGGCTCGCCGACTGCTATTATATTGCCAAAGATTATCCGCAGGCTTTAAATTATTACGACAAAGCCATTGCCCAAAACGCTATAGATCAGGATTATGCTTATTTTCAGAAAGGCGTTATTTATGGTCTTACGGGTAAGCGGGCCGAAGCCGCCGAAAGCTTACGCAGTTTATTGGCTAAATTCCCAAAATCGCAGTATGCCGATGAAGGCGTTTACCAGAAAGCGTTACTCGACTTTGAAGCCGGCAGTTATGCTACGGCTATTTCGGGCTTTACCGATTTAATTCAGAACCGCAATTCCAGCCGGCTTGTGCCTTTTGCTTTGCAAAAAAGAGGCTTGGCGTACAACAACCTAAAAAAACCTAACGAAGCTATTGCCGATTTTAAACGGGTGCTCGACGAATATCCATCGTCTAAAGCAGCTTCTAGCGCCTTGCTTAGTTTACAGGAAACTTTAAGTGCCAATAACCAAAGCGAAGCCATTGAGCCTTATCTGGCGCGATTTAAAGCGGCCAATCCGCAGAGCGATGCCATAGAAAGTATTGAGTTTGAAGCAGCTAAATCATTGTATTTTAACGAAAAATACGCACAGGCCATTACCAAGCTCGATAACTACATCAAAACGTACCCGAATAGCGCTTTTGCCGGCGATGCCCGTTATTTCCTGGCCGATGCCTACTTAAAATCTAACAACCGGGAAGCAGCGCTTGCCCAGTTCCGGCAGGTAGTTACTGAAAACCGCTCTGAATATTTAAACCGGGCGCTGCAACGTACCGCCGATCTGGAATTTGATAACCAGAATTACGCTGAGGCCATTAAAGTTTATGGTCGTTTGCGAGAGGTATCGGCTAATAAAAAAGAGCAGGCCAATGCCCTTATGGGTATGATGCGCAGCTACTTCTTAACGAACGATTATCAGAATACCCGCCGTGTGGCCGACGAATTAATTGCAATGGGGAATGCTTCTTTAAATGCATACAACTCGGCTCTGTTACACAAAGGAAAAGCGTCATACGCGCAAAATAACCTGGATGAAGCATTAAAAGAATTTACCTCAACGGCTACTTCGGCTACTGATGTGAATGGCGCTGAGGCCCAATATTCTATTGCTGAAATTTATTACAAGCAAAACAAATATAAAGAAGCATTAGAGGCCGGGCAAAAAGTAGGAACGGCTTTCGCTAATTACGATTATTGGCTGGTAAAATCGTTCTTGTTAATTGCCGATGTGTACATTGCCCAGAAGGAAAATTTCCAGGCCGAAGCTACACTTAACTCCATTATTGAAAATGCCACCATTAAAGAGTTAGTAGACGAGGCCAAAGCGAAATTGGAAACCTTAAAAGCACCGGTAGTAACGCCAACACCGGCAAATACCACCAATTAATCGGGCCTAAAAAATTAGCTAAGCGCTAGCATTATGATGAATAAATTTAATTTCAGAAAAATTACCTTAATAACTTTTTGCGGCATTGGTTTAAGCTATGCCTTGCCGGCTACTGCGCAGCAAACCGGTTGGGGCGAAAACAATAAATTAGAAGATGCCGAAATTGTAGTGGAAAAAAACCGGGTAAATGAACTACCCGAAGCCGTTCGGAACTACGAAAAATTCCGGATTAATCCGCCCGAAAAAAAGCCCCGGCAGGTAACTTACCGCTTTGCCGATTATAAATTAACCGACCTGAGCTTAAATATGCCCATGCGGGTGCTTACCATAAAGCAAGATGATTTGCCGCCCCTGTACGGCAATTACCTGAAAGCCGCTTTGGGTAATTACAACACCGCGTACTTAAAAGGATATTTTCATAACAAACGCGATAATCAATATGCCTACGGGGTAGATGTAAGCCACGTAGCATCTACCCGGGGGCCGGTAGATGGCAAAAATTCCAGCGTGAGCAATTCCTCCATAGATTTATCCGGAGAGTCTTACACCCGCGATGTAACGATAGGGGGAAATTTGTTTTACGGGCACGACCGTTACAATTTTTATGGCTATTCGCCTGCTATTGAGAAAGTAGATGTAGATACCATTAAGCAAACCTTTAACCGGGTTGGAGCCGGTATTTACTTTAACAACAAACTGGCCAAAAGCGATTTAGAGTACCAGGCGGGTATTGGTATTAAATATTTTAATAACCGTTTCGATGCGAAAGAATCAAATATTACCACCAATATTGGCATAGGTTATAAAATAGATGATGCCGCTAAATTTAACGTAGATGCCCAGGCTTCTTTTGTGGGTTACCGCGATGCCGAAAATATTAGCCGCAGTTACCTACGCCTGCGCCCTTCTTACGAGAGTGTTTCGGATTTGGTAAAATTATCTTTGGGAGCTGTAATAGCCTATACCAACGACGATGTAAACAACGCGCGTAACTTCAACTTTTACCCTTCGGTACGTTTAGGTTACGAAATTGTAGATGACCAGCTTCAGATTTTTGGTGGCGTAGAAGGCGATCTGCAGCGGACCACCCTGTATGATTTAACCCAGGAGAACCCGTATTTAAACCAGAATGTGGCTGTAGCCGATGTAAATAAAATTCTGGATTTTTATGGTGGTATAACCGGTAACGTAGGTAAAAACTTCAGTTTTACCGGTAAAGCGGCTTACCAGAGTTTCCGCAACTTATATTTCTTTAACAACAGTGCTACCGATTCTACCAAATTCGATATTCAGTACGATAACGGCACCACCAAAGTAATTAATATTCTGGGCGAGCTTACTTACAATTATTCAGAAAAGGTGCGCTTAGGTTTTAAAACCGAATACAATGGTTATACCACCGACTTGTTGGTAAAACCTTTTCACCGGCCTAATTTCCAAACCAATATTTTTGGTAGCTACAACTACGCCGATAAAATATTCTTTCACACCGATTTATATTACATCAGCAGTACCTTTGGGCAGGTTACCCGCCGCAATGCCGAGGGGCTGGATTACCTGGTTTTAAAGGAAACCGACAATATTGTAGACTTTAATTTGAAAGTAGATTATAGATTCTCAAATAAATTTTCAACATTTGTAATGGGAAACAATCTGCTGGGTAACCAATACCAACGGTTTGTAAACTATCCCAACAAAGGAATTCAGTTGCTGTTTGGAGCGTCCTATATTTTTTAAATTTAAAAACAATGATGGTAGAGGAGCAAATTCATAAGTTATTGTTTGACCACGATTGTGTCATTATTCCGGATTTTGGCGGTTTAATAACGCATTATGCGTCAGCGCGGGTGCATCCGGTAAAACATACTTTTTCTCCTCCGTCGAAGCGGATAGCCTTTAACGAAAAATTAAAGCTTAACGATGGGCTGCTCATCAGCACATTGGCCTACGATAATAAATTGCCGGCCGAGGAAGCGCAGGCGCAGGTAACCCGCTACGTACAAAAAATGCAGGAAGCTTTGCAGGCAAACCAGCAGTACGAAATGAAAGGTATCGGCCTTTTCCGGTACAACCAGGAGCAAAAATTACAATTCGAGTACCTGCCGGTCGAAAATTTTTCGAATCATAGCTTTGGATTGCCCGAAATCATTTCTCGTCCGGTACCGGCACCGGATGTAACCGAAAGCTTACGTACTTTTATAAAAGAAAAGAATACACCGGTACCGGCCGCTACTCCGCAAAAAGCCTGGAGCCGGCGGTTACGGCGGGTATACGACTCGGTAGCGGTAATGGCCATTGCGGGTTTAAGTGCTACCGCGCTATACGTACTTTCTTTACAAAACGATTACAGCCAGAGTTCACTCAATCCGTTTACCTTTTTTAACCAGGCTGTAAATAACAACCAGCCCAAAGAAGACGAAGGTTTTTATACCGAAGATTTTTCGGCCAGCACCGAACAGGATTTCGAAGCGCCGGTGGCAGCACCTACGCCGGCAATAGAGGTTAAAACAACAGAACCAGGCTTTACAGATAATGCAACTCCTACAGAAGCAACTTTAACTGGGAATGTACCTGCACCGGCCAGTAACGCTGTGGTTAAAGAAAATACTTCTTCGGTTACCGCAACACCTGCAGCTAATACCGCAACAATAGCAACTAATAAAAATGAAATAACAGCCAAAACGGTAGTACCTACCGAAACAGTTGGCAGTAAAATTGCTACTACCATTAAAACCAAAACCGAACGGTATTATGTAATTGCCGGAGGGTATTCTACTTTGCAAAATGCCCAATACAGTCGCAAGGTAGCTAACCGGCACGGTGCACAGGGTAAAGTTATTTTACCATTTGCCGGTAGTAAACTTTACCGGGTTTCTATTGCCGATTTCGGTAACAAAGAAGAAGCGCTTGCTTATTTGCCCCAACTTAAAAGTAAATACGGAAAAAATATTTGGATTCTAAATTATTAATATGCTTTTAAATCTGCTGCTTCAATTTACGACTACCCCAACCGACACCACCACTACTGCCGAAGCAGGAACGGCCGGTGTACCCGAATCGGTTTCTTTGTTAGATCTGGCCATGAGTGGTGGCTGGGCGATGATTCCGCTTTTAATTTTATCGCTTTTTGCCATTTATATTTTTGTAGAGCGATTCTTGTCTCTTAAAAAAGCCGAATCGGCCAGTTCGCTCAGTTTCGTAGATAGGATTAAAAATATGGTATTAGCCGGCGACATTAACGGGGCTAAGTTATTATGTGCTCAAACCAATAGCCCGGTATCACGCATGTTACAAAAAGGTATTTCCCGCATTGGAAATCCCCTGAAAGATATTGAGGCAGCTATCGAAAACGTGGGTAAAATAGAAGTAAGTTATCTCGAGAAAAATTTATCGGCTTTGGCTACCGTAGCGGGTGCTGCCCCTATGCTGGGTTTCTTAGGAACCGTTACCGGTATGATTCAGGCATTCATTGCTATAGCCCAGGCTGAGGGCTCGGTTAGCCCTAAGTTGCTTTCCAGTGGTATTTATGAAGCAATGGTAACTACTGCCACCGGCTTAATTATCGGTTTACCGGCTTATGTGGGTTATAACTACCTCGTATCTAAAATAGATAAAATTGTGCACGCTATGGAATACAGTGCCATTGAATTTATGGATTTGTTACAGGAGCCCCAATTATAGAAAATGAATTTTCGCTCAAAGAATAAAGTTAACCCGGAATTCAGTATGTCGTCGATGACAGATATTATATTTCTGTTGTTGATATTTTTCATGCTGACTTCTAATTTTGTTACACCTTCGGGTTTACCGGTGAGTTTGCCGTCCAGCGCGGCCTCTACCATCGTTATGCAAAAAATAAGCGTAACCATAACGCCGGATTTAAAATATTTTGTAAACGATAAGCCTACCAGCTACGAAAACATAGAACCGGAGCTGGTAAGTTTATTGTCGGGAACTACTCCCAACGAAGGCGTTGTTGTATTACACGTAGACAAAACCGTACCGGTAGAACATTTAGTAAAGGTAGCGGGCATTGCTACTAAATTAAAAGCTAAAGTTACTTTGGCTACATTGCCAACAGAATAAATATGGTAGGCACACAGGCTCACGCACAAGAACAAAAAGATAAAAGAATAGCAATGGCAATCAGCGTGATTTTTCATGCGTTGCTGTTATTGCTGTTATTTTATATAATGGCTTGGCGCGCACCTAATCCGCCTACGCCGGAGTTTGGTATTGAAATGAACTTTGGTACCGAAGCTGTAGGTAGCGGCGATGTACAAACTACAGCCGTTGCCAACGAGTCGCCAAACCGGGAAGATAGCCGGCCGGCAGCCAAAGCACCCGAACCAGTTAAACCTGAAGTGCAGCCCCAGAAAACTGCGGTAAAAGCTGAGCCCCAACAAGCTCTTACCACCGATAATGACAACCCGGTATCTTTTAAAAAAGAAGAAGTAAAAGCAAAACCGGAGCCGCCTAAAGAAGAAGTAAAAGCGGTAGAAAAACCAAAGTCATTGTACCCCGGCAAAACTGTTACTGATAATGCTGGTACCGGCACGGCTGGTACCAGCAACAAGGCCACTGGTAATAACAACGGCGACGACAACAATGCCGTGGGCGATAAAGGCGACCCTAAAGGTAAAGTTGATGCTAAAAGCCTCTATGGCAAACCTGGTGGTGGTGCCGGTGGCCCCAGCCTGAATATGCCGGGCTGGCGTTACGATATCAAACCCAAAGACGACCCTTACGAAAATGAAAGTGGTAAAGTCGTTTTTCGGATTACCATTGATGCCGACGGCGAAATTGAATCTGTACAGGTAGTAGAAAGCAACGTGTCGCCGCAGGTAGTTAAATGGTACCGCGACGAAGTGTATAAAACCTCCTTTAGCCGGACCAGTGCCCAAACGCCCAACGATCGGGGCGCTACCGGTACCATTACTTTTATTATTCGCTCCCGCTAAGTTAATAAATCTTATTTCTTCCTTTGACTTACCCTGAATGTCTTGAATATATGTATAGCCAACTGCCCATGTTTCAGCGGGTAGGGAGCAGTGCATTTAACAAAGGCTTAGATAAAACGGTGGCTTTGGTCGGGGCAGTGGGTAATCCGCACCTACGTTTTCCTGCCATTCACATTGCCGGTACCAATGGCAAAGGCAGTAGTAGCAATATGTTGGCTGCTATTCTGCAGGCAGCGGGTTACAAAACCGGGCTCTACACGTCGCCGCATTTAAAATCTTTTACCGAGCGCATTAAAATAAACGGAATAGATATTCCGGAAGATTATATCGTAGATTTTGTAACCCAATATCAGCCATTATTTAAAGAAGTACAGCCCTCTTTCTTTGAAATGACGGTGGCTCTGGCGTTTAAATATTTTGCCGATAGCCAGGTAGATATTGCTGTGATTGAAGTAGGGTTGGGTGGCCGGTTAGATTCTACCAACATTATTACGCCCCTGGTTTCTTTAATCACGAATATTAGCCTCGATCACCAGAATCTTTTGGGCAACGACCTCCCCAGTATTGCGGCTGAAAAAGCCGGTATTATTAAACCCGAGGTTCCGGTGGTGATTAGTAAATTTCAGCCGGAAGTGGCCGCTGTATTTAGGGAAAAAGCTGCCGTAAAGCAGGCCCCGTTATTTTTTGCCGATCAGGAAATAACCGTGCAACCGGTAGCATCCCGCATAGATTGCCAGATAGTGGCGGTTAATAAAACGAATGCTCCTGAATCTGTTCAGTATGAACTAGGCTTAGCGGGAGATTATCAAAAATTTAATTTACCCGGTGTAATTAAAGTAACGGAAATTTTGCAGCAAAAAGGGTTTAAGATTTCCGCAGAAGCGTTGCACCTGGGTTTAAAGGAAGTAAACGCTTTAACCGGATTTAAAGGGCGCTGGCAAATTTTAAACACCCAACCCTTAACTATTTGTGATACCGGGCACAACGAAGATGGCATCCGGCAAATAGTAAAGCAACTGGAGCGGTACGGTGCTCCCGTTGTACACCTGGTGTTCGGGATGGTAAAAGATAAAGATGTAAAACCGGTTTTGGCTTTACTGCCGCCGCATTATAAATATTATTTTTGTCAGGCCGATATTCCGCGGGCTTTACCAGCTTCAGAACTAGCTCAAATAGCTGCCCAAGTGGGTTTATACGGCAATATTTACCCTAATGTAAATGCAGCTTATGCGGCAGCACAGGCTGAAGCAAATAACAACGATATAATTTTTATTGGCGGTAGCACCTTTGTGGTGGCTGAGCTAACGAATCTTTAAAATAATGGGACGATCTAAGTTAGAACGATTTAAAATAATTTCGGAGCGGAGTAACGTTATTCAGGCCGGCGACGAAGCTTTTACCCATTTAAAAGGCAAATGGGCAAAGGAATATTTTGGCAACGAGCACGACCTGATAGTAGAAATTGGATGCGGTAAAGGCGATTACACGATTGGTATGGCCACTTTGTTTCCGAACAAAAACTTTATTGGCGTAGATATTAAAGGTTCCAGGCTTTGGAAGGGGAGCACCATTGCCGAAGAAAGCGGATTATCCAATGCGGCGTTCCTGCGTAATTTTATCGAACACCTGTCCGAAAATTTTGCGGAAGGTGAAATTAGCGAAATTTGGATCACCTTCCCGGATCCCCGGCCTAAAAAAGGCGATGTTAAAAAAAGGCTTACTTCAACGCGTTATTTAAATCTGTACGAAAGTTTAGTTAAACCCGGTGGTATCATTCATTTCAAAACCGATAACGACGATTTATTTGAATATACATTAGAATTGCTCAAAGTTCGGCAAACACCAGATTTAATTTATACCCACGATCTCTACAGTTCTGATTTGCAGCATCATACACTAAATATTCAAACCAATTACGAGAAGCGTTTCCTAGCCGAAGGCTTAACTATTAAATATTTGCAGTATACCAATCCGTTAAAATAGGTAAGTGGTTTTACTGGTTGGGTTTGGCTACAATTTGTCTAAAAAAAAATTGATTAATCTTCCAACGCCTCAAATATTTCTTCTAACTCATCGTAATTTTTTAGTCCCGGTTTAATTTCCTCGCCGCCTTGCAGGGCAATACCCGCTGGCTTAATATTTTCCAAAATTAGAAGTAAATTTGCTTTATGTATGCCAAAACCTAATAAAAGAGGAAATTGTTCGGATAAGCTGGTCAGGAATTTATTATTAGTTTCGTCGATAGATGTAAAGTCATCGGATGAAAGTAAAAAATAATGGACGTTCTGCTGGTATAACTTTAAAAAATCGGTTAACTCGGTGGCATCAGTGTCTTTGTTAATTTTAACCCGTAAAATTACCGGCACCGAAATTTCTGTTAACTCGTCGAGTAAATAATCAGCATTTAACTGCACCAGTTGCAGACCGCACTCACTTACCAATTGGTTAATTTCTTCGGTAGATTCGTTTACAAACTGCCCGGTAATTTTTACTCCGGCTACCCAGCCCGCCATTTCCTTCACGGCCGCAGGCGACGTGTAACTGGGTTGCCCTTCGCTTAAACAAAAGCTAATAATGTCTACGCCCATGCCGGCACAATACCGGGCATCACTTAAATTAGAAATGTTATTAACAGCTACTAAGGTTTTGAGCGCCATAGATTTATTTAGGTTAAGTTAAACTTTGTTTTGGTACTTTACTCCGGCAAATATAAAAGTAAAGCCTAACATTATATCCTTTCTGCAGAAACTATTCTAAAGTTGCTTTAGTTAAGATTTAGCAGATTAGCTACCATTTAGCCCTGCGAAGTCGGATAATAAAGCTCTTCTGACCACTTTCAATATTTACAGTTATACCAATTGTAATAGGATTAAAATGGTTCCAAGATGTTTTATTTATCTCTTTC